>JAZUJJ010000052.1:0-74666 GCA_045642725.1 Acutalibacteraceae bacterium | reverse complement strand
CTGTAAAAAAATAGATACAAATCCACAGTGCTTGTCTTAATTATACCGCAGGTAGCTACTCCTGCAAATATAACCAAACTTATGGAAAGGAGAAATAATTAAAACCACCCCTTTCGAGTGGTTTAATTATACGTGAAAATAAATGACAAAATTTGAGCTTAAAATAATTTCTCCTGTTGAAACACTTTATAACGGGGAATGTGAATCACTCACAGTTCCCACAAGCGACGGGCTTTACGGAATTATGGCAAACCACTCCCCTGCGGTTATTTCCGTAAGTGAAGGGAACATAAAAATAAAGAACGGAGAAACGGAAAACAGAGTTTCCGTTTCAGCCGCCCTGCTGTGCTGTAAAAACAACAAAGTTACAATTGCAATTCAATAAATTATCGGGGCTGTCGCTGTAATGCGAAAGCCCCATAGTTTATTTAATGTATCTCATAAAAAACGACGTTACCTGCTTCAAGCTTTTCACTGAGGCTGAGACAGCCGTTTTCAACAACTGCAGTTTCTGTTACGGGAGTAAGAACGGCACATTTCTCATACTTATCGCGAAGCTCATTTTTATAAATTTCTATTGCTTTGCTGTCACTGAGAGTCGTTATGCCGTCAATAATCGGGTCATCGGGCGACCAGCCGAAGCAGTCATCACCTATACCGTAGGTTTTCCTGTCCTCAACCCACTCATCAAAGAAATTGCAGTCATCGTTTACAAGATATTTTGTAACGGTAACTGTTTTTCCGTCAAGCTGAGGTACGGAAATACTGAAATTTACATTCATATTCTTTTTGTAATCAAGGTCATTTTTGAAGTTGTAGGCCATAAGTCTTAAGGTCTGCTCTTCCTCATTCCAGGAAGCAAGACAATCAGATTCAATCTTAAAGCCTGCATTCATGTGTGTTTTGCTGACCTTCACCTGCTTTCCGCCGGAAAACTTATAAATATTGTTTGCAATATGATAGCTAATTGTCGGATAACCGTTCAGTACACCATTTGTAAGGAAATACCATGACGAGAAATAATCAAGACCGCTGTCAATGGCCTGTTTGAACAGACGGGCGTCATAAGATGCCTGCCAGGTATATCCCGTTGTTCTTGAATTAAGCTCGGAGCCTATGCTTCCGCTGTTGATGCCGACAAGAATTCTGCCCTCGTCAATACCGAAAATCAAATCATCAAGCCCGTATTCTTTTGCAGCTTGCTGAAGATACCCGGCAAGCTCGGGAAGAGTTTTTCCGCCTGTGTACTGACCGGGTTTAATATCATAGAAAGAGCCGGAAACAAAGCATATACGCGAGCCTTTTTCACCCGTTGCATAATTGGTGCCTGTTCCGCAATGCTTAAGAAAATTGCGCTCATCCCAAAGCCCTTCGGTAACGCCCATGCAGTGCGCACCGACAAAAACATCATCACCGATTACATCAATAAGCGCCTGAACAGTATAATCATAAAGCTTGCAATAAGCAATTTCGGAGCTTTCGGGAGTTTCATCCTTTGCAAAGAGCCAATCCTTATTTTCAAATTCAGTCATACAGCCGAAGCGCCAGGTTTTGACCTCATCAACACCGAATTCATCAACAAGAGCCTCTGCCATTGCTTTGATGTAATTATAATAAACATTATAGTCATCGGGCGGATAAACATTCATGGAAAATCCGCCGCCGATAACATAATCGGATGTATATTTAATCGGAACACCGCCGAGCTTCAGATGCGGTTTTGCACCGAGATTAAGAATACCGCGGCAATTCTTAATAAGGCGGGAAAAATCATAATCATCAAGAACGGAAGTATCATACGGGTCCTTGAACAGGTCACGCTGGGGCGTGCCGCCCGTGCACTGCATAAGCTGAACATATTTCACGAATTTGAAAACATCATATTTTTCATTGTTCTCTGCATCATAAAACTGAGTACCCATATCCCAGACATTAATATTATCAACAATATTCGTGATTTCCTGCCCGAGCTGTGCGGTATCTATCTTATAATTATATGTACTCGTGCCTGTAAAAAGTGCAAAAAAAGAGCTGAAAAATAATGAAATCGCCATAAAAATCAATGTAAAAGTTTTCATCATATTACCTCTTTATCAGCATAATGCTGGATTTTCAGCGTTTGTTCGGTAACGGCAAGAATATCTGCGTTATATTTCAAGCGGTATTCTTCATCATTGACCGCTTTAATGAAATCGGCAATATAATCATACTCAGAATCAGTATCGGTAAGAGTGATGATTTCTTCGCTGTCGGCAGGATAAATCTTAACACAATCACAGGATGGAGAAAAATCCATCATTCCGTTTTTGCCCCAGACTCGGAAATGCCAGTAAGCGGGATGAGAATAACCGTGACAGCCCGGTGCGGCATAGGAAACATCACCCACAACGCCCGTTCCGTCAGCCATTTTGACCATCAACTGAGCACTGTCATTAAAATACGGGCATTTGTCAGCATAAAAATTCCAGGTTCTTGCACCGACAACAGATTCAACATCGGAGCCCGTAAGCAAACGGACAATATCAATTCCGTGAACGGCAATGTCATTTATTGTGCCGCCGTGCATATTCTTTTCAAAATACCAACCGGGGCGGCTGCCGTAATTAAGAGGATGCTGCGCTTCAAAAACGATATTATTGACCTTACCGATAATACCTTTTTTTACGGCATCTGCTGCAATGCGTATGCTTTTACTGCCCCTTAAATCAAGCATAAGACCGACGGCAAGATGTTTTTCATCGGCTGTCTTTTTTATTTTTTCCGCTTGGGTAAGACTTGTGCAAAGCGGCTTATCGGCAAATACACTTTTGCCGGAATTGAGGATTTTCAGAGCAAGCTCTCCTCTTACGCCGTATCTTTCGCCGATAAAAACAGCACCAACATTTTTATCATCAAGAATTTCTTCAAGGGAATCACGGTCAAAAACAACGCCTTTTTCTGCAGCGGCTTTTCTTGCCTCTTCATTCTCTTCGAAAGCACCGCAGATACAGATATCGTCACGCTCTTTGACCGTATTATAAAAACCTATTGCATGGCCGTGACGAAAGCCCGCAAAAGCAAGATTTATTTTTTTCATAGCAAGACCTCAGATGTCATAATAAAATTCGGGCATAATTGAAAGAAGATGCGAAACATCATTCATAAAAGATATGCGTTCAACTCCGTCGGGAGTATATTTGACCTTGGAAACAGAGGTATTAAAAAGAGTAAAGCGGAAATCCTCTTCTCTTATACTTACGGCAGAGGGCAAAAAGCTGTTTCCGAAGCAGGCGTGACTGACAACAAGAATTTTCTGCCCGAAGGTAAAACGCTCTTTGAGATAAGCTATAACAGCTCTTGCTCTTTCCATGGCATCTGATTTTTCTTCGTTTGGAAAATCTCCGCCTTCACCGCCGAAAATATTATCCTCACAAAGAGCAAGTTTATTATAATATTTACTTAAATAATCGAGTGAACAACCCGCATAACCGGGAGTGGAGCCTCTTTCGATAAGCTCGGGAACAAGCTCGATAACCGGCTTTTCATCAAGAGAATTACAGATTGCGGCGGCAGTTCTGACACAGCGGACAAGCGGACTTGAAAGCACCGCGTCAAAATGTCTGCCCTCAAATCTTTTTGACAGCAGTTCAAGCTGTTTTTCACCAAGCTCGGAAATACCTTTGTCGCATTTATCTCTGTCTTCACTGCCTGCACCGACAGTATCGGCATGACGAACATAGAATATTTCAAGTTTTTCTTCCACAATATCGCCTCCTCATTTATTTTATCAAAGCAAAGCATAAAATTCAACAAAAAGATAAAAGAAAAGAATGTTGCATAAATAAAAGATCGGAATGTCGCATTCAGATGCAGAAACCGTTTTCTTCGCCCGAAGATAGTATAAAATATACAGCGAGGGCGAAAAAACGGTTAGAAAAAGTAAAATAACATAATCAAAAAACTGTTTTACAGAAGAAAGTTCCGGGATTTCAGATGTTTCTCTGTTATCCCGGAACTGTTTTCTGTCTTTTATTACTTTTTCGTTCTGCGCTGTAATGCGACATTCCCAAAAAATTATTTTTTGAATTTGTCAAAGAAACTCTTTCCGGAATTTCCCGACGGAGCCGAACCTCTTTCGACACCCATTTCTTTTTCAAGCTCCTGAATAAGCTCCTTCTGACGGGCTGTAAGGTTCTTCGGTATATCGACTATAACGGTAATATGCTGGTCACCCTTTGTTTTGCCGTAAGGAACCTGAATGCCTTTACCTCTGAGAACAAATTCTTTGCCCGACTGAGTTCCGGCAGGAATGTCAATAAACACATCACCGTAAAGAGTGGGAACACGAAGCTTGTCACCAAGCGCCGCCTGTGTAAAGCTGATATGCTTGTCATAAAGCACATTATAACCGTCACGGTTGAAATAAGCATGAGGTCTGACGGTAACGGAAACCTCAAGATTTCCTCTCGGTCCGCCGTTCACACCCGCATTTCCTTCATTTGCAACGGAAAAAGCCTGACCGTTATCAATACCTGCGGGAATATTGACCTCAACCGAGGTTTTTATCTTTATGCGGCCCGTACCTCTGCACTTCTGGCAGGGGTTGTCAATAACTTTACCTTTACCGTTACATTTCGGGCAGGATTTCTGACTCTGTATTGAGCCGAAAGGTGTTCTCTGCTGAACGGTAACATATCCTCTACCGCCGCAATCGGGGCAGGTTTTCGGTGATGAACCCGCCTGAGCACCGCTTCCACCGCAATCCGGGCAGGAATCAATACGGTCAAAATCAACCTTGCGTTTACAGCCCATAGCAGCTTCTTCAAAAGATATGATAACTCTTGCCTGTCGGTTTTCGCCTCTGCGCGGTCCGTTTGAATTACCGCGCTGACCGCCTCCGAAACCGCCGCCGAAGAAAGAGCCGAAAAGATCACCGAGGTCAAAATCCATACCTCCGAAGGGGTTACCGCCCTGACCCGCACCGTAGTTGGGGTCAACACCTGCGTGACCGAACTGGTCATAGCGGGCTTTTTTATCGGCATCGGAAAGCACCTCATAAGCCTCGTTGACCTCCTTGAACTTCTGTTCAGCGGTAGGGTCATCGGGGTTAAGATCAGGGTGATACTGTTTGGCCTTTTGTCTGTATGCCTTTTTTATTTCATCGTCACTTGCGCCTTTACCGACACCAAGGACTTCATAATAATCTCTTTTATCTTCCATTGGTACTCTCCGAGAATGGATTGTGCATTAAGAGAAAATTCCTCTTAATGCCACAATCCGGAAATTATTTTTTACTGGTCGCCTGCTTCGGTATAATCGGCATAATCTGCACCGTCATTACCGGGAGCACCGTTAAAGCCTTCTGCGCCGCCAAAGCCCTCGGCACCGGGTGCGCCTGCTGCTCCGCCTGCAGCCTTATAAAGCTTTTCGCTTATCTCATAGAATTTAGCGGCAAGTTCATCCTTGCGGTTCTTGATAAGGTTGATATCTTCGCCCTTGAGTGCTTCCTTAAGAGCATCAACCTTTTCGTTTACGGCAGACTTATCAGCCTCGTCAAACTTGTCACCCTCTTCGGAGAGAAGCTTTTCGCACTGATATACCATCTGGTCTGCTTCGTTTCTTGCATCAACATCTTCACGGTGCTTCTTGTCTTCCTCAGCAAATCTCTCTGCCTCGGCAACAGCCTTGTCAATGTCTTCCTTGCTCATATTTGAGGAAGCGGTAATTGAGATGGACTGCTCTTTCTGAGTACCGAGATCCTTAGCGGAAACATGAACGATACCGTTGGCATCAATATCAAAAGTAACTTCAATCTGAGGAACACCGCGGCGTGCGGGAAGAATGCCATCAAGACTGAAAATACCGAGAGTCTTGTTATCCTTGGCAAATTCTCTTTCACCCTGAAGAACATGAACTTCAACTGAAGGCTGATTGTCGGCTGCAGTTGAGAAAATCTGGCTCTTCTTTACGGGGATAGTTGTATTTCTGTCAATAATCTTTGTGTTGATACCGCCCATGGTTTCAATACCGAGTGAAAGCGGAGTAACATCAAGAAGAAGAATGCCTTTTACATCGCCGCCGATAACACCTGCCTGAATGGCAGCACCGATAGCAACGCACTCATCGGGGTTGATGCCCTTGAAGGGTTCAATACCCATAAACTTCTTTATAGCTTCCTGAACGGCGGGGATTCTTGAAGAACCGCCGACCATAAGAACCTTATTGATTTCGCTTGTTTTAAGACCGGAGTCGCTCATTGCCTGACGAACGGGACCCATTGTAGCTTCAACAAGGTCAGCGGTAAGCTCATTGAACTTTGCTCTTGTAAGAGTGGTTTCAAGGTGCTTGGGGCCGGAAGCGTCAACGGAAATATAGGGAAGAGAAATAGCGGAGCTTGTTACGCCGGAAAGCTCAATCTTTGCCTTTTCGGCGGCTTCTTTAAGTCTCTGCATTGCCATTTTGTCACTGCGAAGGTCAAAGCCCTGCTCTCTCTGGAATTCACTGACAAGCCAGTCGATTATTCTCTGGTCAAAGTCGTCACCGCCGAGACGGTTGTTGCCTGCGGTAGCAAGAACTTCCTGAACGCCGTCACCCATATCGATAATGGAAACATCAAATGTACCGCCGCCGAGGTCATAAACCATAACCTTCTGTTCTGTTTCCTTGTCAATACCGTAAGCAAGAGCTGCAGCAGTGGGCTCATTGATAATTCTCTTTACTTCAAGACCTGCGATTTTACCTGCATCCTTTGTTGCCTGTCTCTGTGAATCGGTAAAGTAAGCGGGAACGGTAATTACGGCTTCGCTGACCTTTTCACCGAGGTATGCTTCTGCATCGGTCTTGAGCTTCTGAAGAATCATTGCGGAAATTTCCTGCGGAGTAAACTTCTTATCATCAATGGCTACTTTATAGTCGGTACCCATCTGTCTTTTGATTGAAGCAACTGTCTTGTCGGGGTTTGTGATAGCCTGTCTTTTTGCAACCTGGCCTACAAGTCTTTCGCCTGTTTTGCTGAAAGCAACAACGGAAGGAGTTGTTCTTGCGCCCTCTGCGTTTGCAATAACAACGGGCTCGCCGCCTTCAATAACGGCTACGCATGAATTTGTTGTACCTAAGTCGATACCAATAACTTTTGACATAATATTTATCCTCCTGAAGATGAATAATTTATAATTTTATTACGCTGAAAGCGTTTGTTTATGAATTTGCAACCTGAACGACAGCTTCGCGGATTATCTTGTCGCCAAGCTTATATCCTTTGCTGAAAACCTGAGCAATGACATTTTCGCCAAGCTCTTCATCCTGCGTTGTGGCAACGGCGGAATGCATCGTCGGGTCAAAGGCTTCGCCTCTTTCGCCGTAGCTTTCGACACCGTATTTGTCAAGCACACCGAGGAACTGTTTGAAAATAATTTCTATTCCTTTTTTATATCCGTCAAAATCCGCTTCGGCGTTTGCGGCAGCTCTTTCAAAATTGTCAAGCACGGGCAAAAGCTCCTTGATAACATCAGCTTTTGAGGTTGTGTAAATGTCACTCTTTTCTTTCTGAGAACGCTTGCGGAAATTATCGTATTCGGCACATATTCTCAAAAATTTGTCTTCTTTTTCCGAAAGCTCTTTCTGAAGCTTTTCAACCTCCGAGGGTTCTTCCGCCTTTTTTTCTTCGGCGTTTTCCTCTGCGGCAGCTTCCTTTACTTCGGCTTCCTCTTCTTTGGTTTCGGGTTTCTGTTTTTCTTTTTTCATCTGTATATCCTCTCTATTCCTCAAGCGCCTGGGTAATCAGTCTGCCGACTAAATCGGTAAGATATTTTACGCTGGGAATTATTGTTTCATAATCCATCCTGGTGGGGCCGATAACACCTATTGTACCGGAGTCATCCCCGTTGACAAAATATTTTGAAACGATAACGCTTGAGTTTTCAAGCTGTTTATACATATTTTCCGTGCCTATCCTGACATTGAGGTTCCCTTTGGCGGAATTGATAACCTCCGTCAGCGGTTCCTTTTTGTTAAGGAATTCCAGCAAAGCAATGGCATTGTCACCGTAATCTCTTAGTGAAAGAAGATTAGGACCTCCGCCGAGAATAAGCTTTGAATCGTTTGTGCTCACCGCAAGCTCACTGACCGCCGCCATAAGGGGAAGCATTGAAAAATAATCGGCGTTGAGCGAAACGGCAATGGTCTGCATTGAAGCCGGGCTTATATTGCCCGCAGGCTTGCCGATGAAAAATTCATCAACTATGTTATAGAATTTTTCAAGTATTGTAACATTAAGCTCCGTGTCAAGGCGGCACAGACGGCTTTTGAGAATACCGTTTGAGGTAAGCAGCACCATCATTGCCGTATGCGGGCCGACGGGAACAAGCTCAATCTTGCGAATAAGCGTCATATCCCCGACGGGAGCCGTTGAAACGCAGGCACATTTTGTAAGGTCTGCAAGAATTTCTCTCGCTCTTGTAACAAGCTTTTCGGGGTCACCCACGGCAGAGGAAACGCCGGCATCAATAAGCCTTTTCGTAAGCTCGTCAACATCCCGGGTCTTCATAAGGTTATCAACATAATATCTGTAACCCTTCTGAGAAGGAATTCTGCCCGCAGAAGTATGAGGCTGTTCAAGATAACCGAGGGAATCAAGCTCACTCATTTCGTTTCGCACCGTTGCGGAAGAAACCGTCATTCCCGTGGAAGCAATGAGGCCTTTTGAACCGACAGGCTCGCCGGATTTGATATACATTTCGATTATACTTGCGAGAATCTGTTTTTTTCTGTCACTGAGCTCCGTCATGTTCATTGCCTCCCTTCGGTCGATGTTTGAGTGCCAGAGTTAGCACTCAAATCAAAAGAGTGCTAATCACTATGCACATAATACCGCAACATAAGGATTTTGTCAATAATTCAAATGTAAACACTTTGTGAATTTGAAGCGTTTTTCCGCTTGCCATTGCTGTTACAATATGCTAATATGTCAGTATAAACAAACAGGAGGTTTGCTATGATTGCTTTTGACAGAAAATTCGGTTTCGGTTTTATGCGCATTCCCGAAAATGACGGTGTTTTTGATATTGAACAAATCAAACAAATGGTTGATGTTTTCATGGAAAACGGATTTACATATTTCGACACGGCTCACGGCTATTGCGGCGGAAAAAGTGAGCTTGTGCTTCGTGAATGCCTTACGGAAAGATACCCGAGAAGCGCTTACACCGTAACGGATAAGCTTTCCGGCGGACATTTTGAATGCCGTGAAGACATAAGACCTCTTTTTGAAAGTCAGCTCAAAGCGGTTGGCGTTGATTATTTTGACTTTTATCTCATGCACGCCCAGGGCAGAGAGAATTATGACAAATACAAAGCCTGCAAAGCTTATGAAACCGCACTGGAGCTGAAAGCAGAGGGTAAAATCAGGCATCTTGGCATTTCATTCCACGACTCGGCGGAATTTCTCGACAAAATACTTACGGAATACCCTCAGGTCGAGATAGTTCAGCTTCAGTTCAATTACCTTGATTATGACGACCCGGGAGTGCAGAGCAGAAAATGCTATGAGGTATGCGTCAAGCACGGTAAACCCGTCATAGTTATGGAACCCGTAAAGGGCGGTAAGCTTGCAAATGTTCCCGAGCAGGCAAAAGCGGTTTTTGATTCTCTCGGCTCAAGCCCGGCAAGCTTTGCCATAAGATACGCCGCAGGCTTTGACAATGTTGTAATGGTCCTCTCCGGCATGAGTGACCTGGCAATGACAAAAGAGAATGTTTCATTCATGAAGGATTTCCGTCCTCTTGACGATAAAGAAAAAGACGGCATAAGAAAAGCGGTCGAAATAATTTCGAAGCAGCACTCAATCCCCTGCACGGGCTGCAGATACTGCACCGAAAACTGTCCGCAGAGCATACCAGTGCCCGACATTATGGCTTGTCTTAACAAGAAAGAAGAGCACAACGACAAAAATGCCGGAGAATATTATAAAGGTGCAGTCAAAGGAAAAGGAAAAGCTTCCGACTGTCTTGAATGCGGTGTCTGCGAAAGCGTTTGTCCTCAGCATCTTGAAATACGCTCACTTCTGAAAAAGGCGTCAGCCGATTTTGAATAAAGAGAGGGATTGACATGGCAAAAAATGAATATCCCGTTGCCGGTGCAAAAGAGGGCGACCCCAGCCGTTCACATTATTTTTCATGGATAAATAATACAAACGAAGGCTCAACCGAAGCCCAGACTCTCATCAATCTCAGATTTTTCAATATGCTTAACCGCAAATACGGTATGAAACTTGACATTTATGCCTGGGATGCGGGCAACCTTGACGGCTCAAAAAAAACCTACGGAACATTTGAAAGTGAAAAATTTCTTTCACAATACCCCAACGGTTACAAAACCATAGTTGACTGTGCCGATGAGTCGGGAATCCGTCTCGGCCTTTGGGGCGGCCCCGACGGCTTCGGGAAAACAAAGGAAGACGCCGAAAAAAGAATTGAGCTTATGCGCTCTCTCTGCAGAGATTATCATTTTGCTTTATTCAAGTTTGACGGAGTATGCGGAACATTAAGAAGAAATAAAAGAAGCTACTTTTGCGAAATGATGAAAGAATGCCGCAAATACTCCCCTGACCTCATTCTGCTCAATCACCGTCTGAATTTCGGCAGCGGAAATAAATACGCAACCACATTTTTATGGCAGGGCCGCGAAACCTATGTTGATGTTTTTCTTTTCAATGAAAAGCCGGCAATGCATAACAGAGGCGGTATTTTTTACAGAGGAAATGTGCCGGACTTCATGAGAATGACCGATGACCACGGCACCTGCATATCATCAAGCATAGATTATTTTGAGGATGACCTTATTTATCAGGCCTTCGGCAGATGCCTTATTCTTTCACCGTCAATTTACGGTAATCCCTGGCTTATGAAAGACGAAGAGCTGCCGAGGCTTGCAAGAATTTTCAGTCTGCACAGACAAAACAGAGAAATTCTTACAGAAGCAATTGACCTTAACTCTCTTTTCGGCTGTAACAGTGTTTCAAGAGGCTCGGACAAAAAGAGATTTCTGCTTCTCGGTAACGACGGATGGGAAACGAAAAAATGCTCCGTTCCCCTTGATGAAACCGTGGGGCTCAAAAAATGCGACAGAGTAAAAGTAATTCTTCATCATCCCTATGAACAGAATCTCGGAACCTATAATTACGGCGATAAAATCGACATCAGCGTAATGCCGTTCAGAGCAAGCCTTGCGGAAATAAGTGAAGAAAGCTCGGCTTCCCGGGTTCTTGACAATATTTGCTATGAAATAATCACCGAAAAAGACGGAAAGCCCGATGAAATCAAAACCGTTTTTGACGGAAAAACAGATTTAAGAGAACCGGCTCCGATAAAATTTGGAAGCTTGAAAAAATGCGCCGTTCCGTCTTATGAAAAGGCACTTTATGAAGCAACCTGCATAAGTCTTGACAACGACAGCCTTGAAATGCGTTCACTCAGACGCTCCGGAGAAACAAAAATCCCCGAGGTAAAAGCTGCAAGAGATGCTTTCTTTAATCAGAAAACTTATATTTACCGCGGCTGTGACAGCAATATCCTTTTTGACGGCAATCCCGACACCTGGTATGACACCAAATCCGTTTATTACGACGGCGGCTTAAGGATAGACGGCGGCTGCTTCAGATTTGATGCGGGAGCCGAATATGATGTTTCAAAAATTGAATTTGAATATTTCAGCATAGATAAAGAAATCGAAGAAGTCAAAATAATCACGCCTCCCGAAAGCGGTGAATTTTCCGCCGATCTGAAAAAGTGGAAAAAGACGGGAAAGGCAGAAATCAAAGAAATCGGCAGATGCACAACCCCGGTCATCATTCACAGCGTTCATAACATTGTTGAAAAAGAGGGAAAAAGAATCCGTCTTACATACACGGTAAACGGAAAAATGCGCTATATCAATTTTGCTTCCTTCGTTGACCGTATTTATTCGGTAAAAATCTTTGACAAAAACGGAAAAGAAATCAAGCCGGTTTCTCCCAAAGCAACAAACCTTATGGCTCCTTATGAATGCAGAAAAGCAGGCAAAGCATTCAAGCTCAAAGTTACCGTTCCCGAAAAAGACGGAAAATGGTTCATCGCCGTTGCCTGTGACGGAAATCACGGAAATGAGGGTATATACTGCGCCGCCGAATCGGAAGGAAATTTTATCGGTGCGCCGTCGAGAGCACCCGCATACCCGTCAAATGTATTTGAGCATCTTGTTGTAAGAGCAGGCAAAGGCTATACTTATTATATTCCGGTGACAGATGAAATGAAGGGCAAAGAAATAACGCTCTGGGCTCTTCAGAACAGAAATACCGAAAAAGAAATCAAAGTAAGTGCCTACCTCTGCCCCGAGCACAGATAACAGCGTGTGTTATTCAGCTCAAAAAAGTAAATATAATCAGCGATTCCGGGATTGTCTGTATTCAATCCCGGAATCGTTTGTTTAATATATATGATTATTATTCCGCTTCTTTGATAAGACCGTAATAACGGCCGATCCAGTAAGGAAGCAGGAACGGTGTAGGCTCCTGAACATGGTGACGATATTTTCTGTCAAGCTCAAATCCGCCGCCGTCGGGTCTGTGGATATTCCTTTCGTCATAAGCCAGAGGTGCGATTATCTGGGCTTCCTCGTGCCATTCTTCCTGCTCGGTATCATAAACCAGATCCTTGCGCTTCGAATTTTCCATACCGTAATGAATCATATCGAGCGGCATTTCACGAAGTGACTGAACACCCTCGACAAGGTCGGAATCCCTGCCTGTAAATGCAGCATGGATAAAACAGAACATCGGCTGTCTTTCAACTCTTTCATAATTCCAATGGTCTTCCATTCCGCAAAGGTAAAGTGAACGAAGAGCCTCATTCTCTTCAAGTCTTAAAAGTGTGAGAGCGGCAAGGAAGCCGAGATTATCATCTATATGGCAGATATGGGCATCCCTTATTTTATGCTGCATGGTGTTGAGAGGATAATGATAAACCGAAACAAATTTTTTATAAAGCTTGCCGTATTTGTCATCATCGGAAATATGGTCGCAGACCTTAAGGAATGCAAGAAGCTCAAAGGAATTTATACCTCTTTCAACGAACCATTTATCATAATGATTGAGCATTTCGGGGTCCCAGCAAGCCCAGGTCGTGGGCAGACCGTCACGGTCAATAAGGCAGTAATCATTTGAAATGATATGGTCCATAATGCCGCAGAGAGCTTTACGGATTTCTTCCTTTTCGCCTTCGTCTGCACAAAGGTCATAATAAACGGAGAAGCCGAAGAAATGACCTGTCATTTCATCGCTTGAGGTTTCACCCTTCCATTCACATTCACCGTCGGGTGAAAGAGCCCATTCTTTATCTCCGTCACCGTAACGCCACTCACCGGGATAGCGTACAGCCCTTGCGGTAAAGCCGGGAATGCCTGTGATACGGGTAAGGAAAAGCATGGATTTCATTCCTCTGCGAGCCTTTTCAAGCGCTTCTTTTTCGCCGGTTGCCGCATAGCGGAATGACTCGGCGGCAACATAGCTTGCCGTCCAGAGACCGTCATTGTCGGAAATGTCAACACGGCCGTCTTCCATATCGTAATCTGCAAGAGTTCTTGTTGCGGTAAAGCCTCTGCGGATATGATATTTTTCCATTATTTCTTCAAAAGCATTTGCTTTTTCAATAAGAGTTGTGTAATAGCAGGTTATTTCGGAGATACCCTTGTCGGTAGCCGCATAAATAATATTTCCGTCATCGGAAACGGCTATGTCATTGATTTTATTGTCGGGAACCCAGCGCTCCGCACTCAGATATTTAATTGCGCCCTTATTCTGACAAATCACACCTGCATCGGATGCAAAATATCTGCCGCCGACTTTATCAGTGACGATTTTATAAGCCGCGTTTTTGGGAAGAGTGTTTATTACATCGGATGTAAGCCAGAGAGAGGAATTGTCAAAAACGGAAACGCCGTCCTCGGAACCTACCCAGAGATAACCGACATCATCAAAGGAAAGAGCCTTTACCTGCTTATCGGGCATATCGGAGAACTGAGGCAGAATGTTTTTCCATTCCATTCGTTTGCCGTGAATAAGACTTATATTCGTTTCGGTGGCAATATATATGTCTTTTTCGGAAACGGCAAGACAGATTCCTTTGCCGCCTTCAAGATAACGGCAAAGAATTTTTTCGGAAAAATCCGATGAAACGCAGTTGATTTTTTCATCCGTAAGAATCCAGCATCTGTCACCGACAACGGAAACATCAATAACATTGCCGTCAAACTTTCCTTTGAATATAAGCTTGCCTTCCTGAATATAAAACAGAGAATCGCCTGCGCAAACCGCAGTAATACCGTCCTCAAGATTTACGAGATTATATACTTTTTCACCGATTGCACCGTTAAACGCCGCATTGAATTTTTCACCGTCAAAGACAAAAAGTCCGCTGTCGGTTCCGGCGTAAAGAACACCGTCGGCGCTCAAAGCAACGGAATTCACCTTATCTGAGGGAAGTCCGTCGGAAGAAGTAAGAAACCGTCTTTTTCTCTGAAGAAAGCTGCCTGAATTATAGCAGCCGTTGAGCTGAGTCATAGTTTACCTCCAATTGTGAATTTACAGATATATTAACATAGCAAAACGCCCATTTCAAGAAATATTTTATTGTTGAAAAGTCTGAAAAATATTATTTCTATTGAATTAAAGTAAATTTTAATGTAAAATGGCTTTTGTAAATCTGAAAGGAGATGTTTTTCTTGAAAAAAACAAGTAAAATCCTGTCCCTGATTTTTGCAATGCTTATGGTCATCACTGCAATAACACCGGCATTTGCAGGCGAAGCAAAAGCTTACACAATCACAAACCCTTATGCAAATATCAACTGGGATGAAGTCAACACTTATAAAACGGCACTTCATGTACACACCAACGCCAGTGACGGCGACCCCACACTTAAGCAGTCCCTTGAAAGACATGTTGAGTGCGGTTTTGACATTGTAGCAAACACAGACCACGGTACCGTAAATTACAGCTGGGAATACGAAAACCCCAACAAACTTATTTACGGAGCTCTTTCTCTTGTAGGCAAATCAGAAGGCGACCTTGAATATCTCGGCAAGGAAGGCACCTTTGCAAACGGTATGACCTACACCCTTACAACAGAGTCAAACGGCGACGATTATCTTACCGTCAGCAACGGCAGCAGACTTATGAGAGTTCCTTACGGAATCGAGCAGAATGCAGTTTCCGCAAACGCTCATGTAAACAGCTGGTTCGTTGATTATCACAACAATTTCCTCACCACCTATGCAGATGCAATCAAAAACGCAAGCAATAAAGGCGGCGTATGTGTAATCAATCACCCCGGTGAATACTCAAAGGCAAGATACGAAATCTATGATGAAGATGCTTATGACACAAGCGATTTTGCTTATTGGTATCTTGTAAACAAATGGTCATCACTTCTTGCAAAGTATGACAGATGCATCGGCGTTGATGTAAACTCCAAGGGTGACGGCAGAACAAGATTTGACAGAAAGCTTTGGGATACTCTTCTTGAAAGATTTACCGCAAAGGGCAAAAACATTTACGCAATCTGCTCCAGTGACGCTCATCAGCTTGACAAAATCGACACAGGCTTTACCTATGTTCTTATGACCGAACAAACCACCGAAGCCATGAAATCCGCACTTCTGAACGGTGAAATCATCGGCGGCAGCCACTGCAACGGCAACCCCGTTGAACTTGCGGAAATCGCCGCATCACTTAAGGAATACTACGGTGAAACAGAGCTTTACACCACAATTCAGAATACGGTTGATTCCATGACTCAGAGAGTTGAAGAAATCGAAAACGGCACCCGTGACGCCGATGACGATATAGGTATCACTTACAGTGTTCTTGACAATGAAGGCTTTTATAAGAGCGAAAACCAGGCCATGGTTTCAAATGTCAGCGTTGACGAAGCAAAAGGTACAATAACCGTAAATGCCGAAAACGCACTTCTTGTTCGCTGGATTTCCGACGGCAAGATGTTTGCCACAACAAAGGGCGGCGAGTCAACCATTAACCTTGATGAATACAAGGACAAAATCGGTTCTTATGTCAGAGCCGAAGTTTTCGGTGAGGGCGGTTTCCTTTATCTTGAGCCCTTTATGCTCAACGCCCCCGCAAAGGTAAGCACTAAGGATGTTGTTGACCCCGGCTTCTTTGATTTCGGTATTCTCGACTGCCTGCTTGCAATATTCAGCAACTGGGGCGATATCCTCGGCAGAGTATTTTAATCAAATCCCTTAAATATAATCCGGAGAAATCATCATGAAAAAAATAATAAGTCTGATTCTCGTGCTTGTCCTCGCCCTCGGCAGTATTTTCTGCCTGACGGCCTCGGCGGCAGATACCCCCAAAACAGATGCTCTTCTTTCGTCACTCGGTGACAAAAAAGAGCTTGCTGTTACTCTTACGGGCGGCAACACCTTCCTCGGCACTTCAACAGATACCTTTTACATCAAAGGCAATGACGCTGCATACGAATACAAAACAGGCTTTTTCAGCGTTAAAGTTGTATTGAAGAACGGCGTAGCCTATGCCTATATTCCTCTGCTTCCGTTTTTCTATGTAAAGCTTGACGGAACGGGACTCGGCGGTATAGATATCTGGCAGCTGATAAAAACCGCCACGGGTCTTACAATGGGCATAACCCATTATGAAGAAAGCTATAACGAAGAGCTTAACGGAAAGACCTACTATGTAGAACAGTACAATGACGGCGCACAGGTCAAGCTGAAATTCTATTATGAGGGTGATTCACTTAAGCTCCTCAATGTTAAGGACAGCAAAACAGGCTCCGTTCAGAACACATACTTTGAAAACATTTCATTCTCAGTTGCGGACAGCACCGTTTCGGTTCCGTCGGGCCTTGATCTTACTCCGTTACTGAAATCGCTTATCGTTGCTTTACTCGGTTCGGTTCTTGCATAAAGAAATGACGCAGATACATCTTAACGGTGTGTCTGCGTTTTATACTTGATAAATAATTTTTTATTTGCTATAATACATCTGAATTGTCGAAAGGAAATACAAATGGATAAAAAAGATTTACTTATGCCGAGGTACAGATTCAGGTGTATTCTTGATGTCACACCCGATGACCTTAAAAATATGGGAGCAAAGGCCGTAGGCCTTGACATTGACAATGTTATTGCTCCCGACGGAACTTTCAGATATATTGACGGAATAAAGGACTGGGTAAAAAAGATTCTTGATGCAGGCTATCCCATAACTCTGATTTCAAACGGAACTCTTATGAGAGTAATGCCCGTTGTCAAATATCTTGACCTACCCTTCATTCATCTTTCAAAAAAGCCGTCACCGAGGGCGCTCATCAAAGCGGCAAAAAGGATGAATATTGACATTACATCACTTGCTATGCTGGGCGATCAGCTTTTTTCCGACATAATGGCCGCAAACCGATGCGGAGCAATACCCGTAAGGATTGACCCTCTGCCCGAAAAAAGCCTTTACCCGCATTATTACAAATGGAAAGCCAAACGAGAAGCTCCGTACCTTGCGGAGTTTGAAAAAGAACACGGATACGGAACGAACTGATAATGGCTGAAATAATTGAAATAAAAGATTTTAATGCACCGGAGCTTGACACCTTTGCAAGACTTTCGGAAAGAGAGCTTCTTAATCTCGACCATCCCGAAAAAGGTTTGTTTATTGCCGAAAGTCCCAAAGTCACACAAAGAGCTCTTGATGCAGGCTATGAGCCGACGGCTCTGCTTATTGACAAAAAAGAAATGAACCCCGAAGCAGAGCAAATAATCGCAAAATGCGGTGATATTCCCGTTTTCACTGCCGAAACACAGGTGCTTTCACTTCTGACAGGGTTTAAGCTTACAAGAGGTATGCTGTGCGCCATGAAGCGAAAGCCGCTTAAATCCGTTTCGCAGGTCTGTAAAAACACATCGAGAATTGCAGTTCTCGAAAATGTAATGAATCCCACGAATATAGGCGCGATATTCCGCAATGCAGCCGCTCTGAATTTTGACGCCGTTCTTCTCACAGACGGGTGCTGCGACCCGTTATACAGACGCTCAATAAGGGTGAGCATGGGAACGGTTTTTCAGATACCCTGGACATTCATTCCAAAAGAGGACTATGCAAAGCCCGGTGAAGGAATCAGGATGCTTAAGGATGAAGGCTTTGCAACCGCCGCAATGTCATTGAAGCCGGATTCTGTAAGCATCAGAAACAAAAAACTTAATTCCGAGAAAAAGCTTGCGGTCATTCTCGGCACCGAGGGTGACGGGCTTGCACTTTCAACCATTGCACAATGTGACTACAACATAATGATTCCCATGTCACACGGCGTTGATTCGCTCAATGTTTCAAGTGCCGCCGCCGTTGCTTTCTGGCAGCTCGGAAATAATGAATAAATAATTAAAGTGAGGTATATCAGATGAAAAGAAATTTTGCTCAGGCTCTCCCGACCGTCAGAGTTGACTACACCTGCAACGGTAATGCTATCGGAGCCAACACCCGTGACAATGCGGACTATACTCTTGAATATGCGGTCACGGATAATAAAATAACCTGCTCAATCGTACCCAAAAGAGCAATAACCATGAAAAGAGTTACCCTCACTTACGATTACGATTTCAAAGCGGGTGACCTTTTCTTCGGAAACGGCTATCAGTCATGGACAACCTCAAAGGAATATACCTTTAACGATAAAATGCTTGATATGATTCCCCTTGCGGTTGCCGAGCCTCTCAAAGAGCTTGCGGGAATTTCATCAGACTGGAGATTTATTGAAACACCGAAAGAGCCCGGTGTCATTATCAGCCATTGCTACACATACATAAGAAATAATGACGAGCTTCTTCTGATAGGTTCTCTCACCGAAAAGCAGGGTTTCACGGTCATCAAAGCCGAAATGAGCAAGAATAAGCTTTCTCTCATAAAGGATGTTGAAGGCGTTACGACCGACAGCAAATATGACCTTTTCGATATTTATTACACCGTCGGAAAATATGACGATGTATTTGATGCATATTTCAAAGAAATGGGCGTAAAAAAGCCTGTTATAGACCACCTTTCGGGTTACACAAGCTGGTACAATTATTTCCAGAAGATTGACGAAAAAATAATTCTCCGTGACCTTAATTCTCTTGATAAGCTCAGTGACAGCGTTTCGATTTTCCAGATAGATGACGGTTACGAAACCTATGTCGGTGACTGGGCAGACCCCAACCCCGCAAAATTTCCCAACGGTATGGGATATATTTCCGAAAGAATTCACGAGAAAGGATATATGTCTGGAATATGGCTTGCTCCCTTCAATGTTCAGAGAACATCAAGAACATATAAAGAGCATCCCGACTGGATAATCAGAAAGAACGGTCATCCCCTTCTCGGCTGTGTCGGCTGGGGCGGAGCATATACCCTTGACATTTACAACGAGGAAGCAAGAGAATATATCAAATCATTTTTCAAAGTTGTTTTTGACGACTGGAAATACGATATGGTAAAGCTTGATTTCCTTTACTCACAATGTATGTACCCCCGTTACAACAAATCAAGAGGCACAATCATGTGCGAGGCTATGGAATTTCTTCGCGAGTGCTGCGGTGACAAGCTCATTCTCGGCTGCGGAGTTCCCCTCGGCGCCGCATTCGGCTATGTTGACGCATGCAGAATAAGCTGTGATGTTGACCTTGTTTACGGCGGTAAATTTTACAACAAGCTTCAGGTAAATAACGAAATACCTTCCGCAATCAATGCCATTACAAATTCCATCTTCCGCCGTCACCTTGACGGCAGAGTATTCTGCAGTGACCCCGATGTATTCTTTATGAGATATTCAAATCTCAAATTCACCTATGAGCAGAAAAAGCTTCTCGCTTTCATAAATCACCTTTTCGGCAATGTTCTTTTTGTTTCCGACAATGCCGCCGAGTATAACGACAGAGATACCGAAATCGTCAGAAAAGCTTTTGCAAAGAGTGACGATATAAAAGTAATTTCCTGCGGCTTTGAGGGCAAGGACAACATGGCGATTCATTTCACCGAAAACGGAGAAAACAAAACCCTTCGCTTCAACATAAAAACAGGTAACAGTAACATCAATGAAATATTTTGAAAACAGGGACTTCTGTACTTTTGCAGAAGTCCCCATTTTCTATATTAAATTCAGTTCATTTCCGTCCGTTTCAAAAGTCACATCCTCAAGCCCGCAGTTTACGAGCTTTCCTTTGAAGTCCGGGCACCTTTCATCCATAGCGGCAGGAACTGTTGACTCCTCACTTGTAAGAATCAGATAATCGGGCTTAAAGGCGGCGTGTGCCTTTGCGGCGGCATCTCTGTTGACACCGTGATGCGTATATTTAAGCACATCGGGTCTGCCGATATATCCGCCGTAAGCATCCTTCATTTCGTCAAAGGTTTCATACAACTCCTCGGAACGCTTGGTGCAGTCACCCACAAGCAGAAATCTCCTTTTTCCCTTTTTAATAAAAATCCAGAGAGAAGAGGAATTGGTTACGGATATTGCAATAAAACGGCTTCGCTTGTCACGGTAATGAGCCAGCACGGCTTCAAACCTTTCGCCCTTGCCGGGGTCACCGACAGGCGCAAGGATTTCAACGCTTGCATCTCCCTCGAAAAAAACGGGATAAATGCCTTTTCCGAAAGGGATTATAGTCGGCTCAAGGTCCGGGTAATATTTTTTCAGAGTCTGAGCAAAAAGAGGTCTCAGAATTTCATCCCAATCGGTATTCTCATTATTGTAATATGGGTCGGTGTCCGGGTCTGGGCCGATAAATACCTCATCAATATGAATCAAGGGGCAAGGGATTATATCCTCAACGGCACAAAGAATATGGTCACGGTGAAAATGAGTAAGTATAAGACTTAAATGAAGCCTGTAATCCTCATTTTCTCTCTTCTTATCAATTCTTTTCTTTCGGATTTCCAGTAAATCGTCAAGCACCGCTGAGCCGGAAAGACCGCCGTCAACAAGAATGAGCTTTTCACCGTATTCAATAAGAAACGCATCGGACTTATGGCCGACATTTTTTCCGTGTGAAAGGCAATGAAGCAACAGACATTTTTCCTGCATTTTTTCTTTCCTCCCCCTTAACTGCGTCGTTAAAAGCCGATAAAATTATAACATCGGGTGATAAATTTGTCAAAGCATCATTAAAACCTTCGGATATTATTTTAATTTCTCTAAAAATAAGGGAAAAGTGAAAATTAACTTGATTTTTTCTTTTAATGTTATTATAATAAAGAAGTATTTTGTCCGGATAGGGGTGGCTGAATTGGAACTGCTTGAAAAACGAATTCAGGAGCAGGGTGAAATCATCGGAAACGACATAGTTAAGGTCGATATGTTTCTCAATCATCAGATAGATGTTGAGCTTCTCTGCGAAATCGGAAAAGAATTCAAAAAGCTGTTTTCAAAAGAAAAAATCAATAAAATCGTTACCATTGAAGCCTCGGGCATAGGCATTGCCTGTATTGCCGCTCAATACTTCGGCGTTCCCGTGGTCTTTGCAAAAAAAGGAATTCACAGAAATGTGGGCAACGATATTTACTCCGGCGAAGTTTTTTCATTCACAAAGGGCGTAACAACACAAATCGGTATTTCAAAAAAATATCTCGGCCCCGATGACCGTATTCTTATCATTGACGATTTTCTTGCCAACGGCGGTGCAGTCAAAGGCCTTATCGGTATTGCCGAGCAGGCAGGCGCAAAGGTTGAAGGCATCGGAATCTGTGTTGAAAAAGGTTTTCAGCCCGGCGGCAAAGAGCTCAGAGAAATGGGCTATCACCTTGAATCACTTGCGATTATTAATTCCATTGATGATGGTATCATCAGCTTTGGTTAATAATACAACAAATATTTTATACGGAGGTATAAACAATGAAAAAGTTCCTTGCAATCGTTCTTTCACTTGTTCTTGTTCTCAGCTTCGCTGCATGCAGCGTAAAGAACAATGACAACGGTGAACAGACATCCGCTCCCGACGCATCATCAGAAGCTCCCACTCAGGAAGCAAAAGCAGACGTTAAGGTTGGTTTCATCTTCCTTCATGATGAAAACTCCACCTATGACCTTAACTTCATCAACGCCGCCAAAGAAGCTTGCGCAGCTCTCGGCATTGAGCCCATCATTAAAACAAACATCGAAGAAGGCAATGCCTGCTACGAAGCTGCTGCTGACCTTGCAGACAGCGGTTGTGATGTTGTTTTCGCAGACTCCTTCGGCCATGAGCAGTACATGATTCAGGCTGCCAAGGAATTCCCCGAGGTTCAGTTCTGCCATGCTACCGGTACAAGAGCTCACACAGAAGGTCTTGCAAACTATCACAATGCATTCGCTTCCATCTATGAAGGCCGTTACCTTGCAGGTATCGCAGCCGGCATGAAGCTCAACGAAATGATTGCTGACGGTAAGATCACTGCCGAAGAAGCAAAAATCGGTTATGTCGGTGCTTACACATATGCAGAAGTTATTTCCGGTTACACCTCATTCTTCCTTGGTGCCCGTTCCGTTTGCGAAAGCGCAACAATGGAAGTTCAGTTCACCGGCTCCTGGTATGATGAAACAGGCGAAAAAGAAGCTGCAACAAAGCTCATCAACAACGGTTGTGTACTTATCAGCCAGCACGCTGACTCCATGGGTGCTCCCACCGCTTGTGAAAATGCAGGTGTTCCCGATGTTTCCTACAACGGTTCCACCGAGAGCGTTGCTCCCAACACCTACATCATTTCCTCAAAGATCAACTGGGTACCTTACTTCACATACATGATCAACTGCGTCAAGAACGGCGAAGCTATCGCTGCTGACTGGTGCGGCGGTATCGCAGAAGGTGCTGTTGAGCTTACAGACCTTAACACAGCTGTTGCCGCAGAAGGCACCGCAGAAGCAATTGCAGAAGCAAAGGCAGCTTTCGAAGCAGGCACACTTCATGTATTTGACACTGCAAACTACACCGTTAAGGGCGAAACTGAAACCTCTCACCAGGCTGATGTTGACACTGACGAAGCTTACACTCCCGACACAGAAGTTATCGCTGACGGTTACTTCCATGAGTCTGAATTCAGATCAGCTCCTTACTTTGATATTCAGATTGACGGTATCACTCTTCTTAACTCCGAATTCTGATTTTCAAAGTCCGTAACCCGGTTTTAATATCGGTCTAAATCAAAAAACAAGAAAGTACGGATCCTAAGTTCAGACGCTTTTCATCCGTACTTTCGGTTTTTGATTATTACAAAAATTTATATTTTCAAATGCCGATTTTTATTAAACCGATATTTGAAAATACAAAATGAGGTGACAAGCTTATGGTTACTCCCGCCATTGAGTTAAAAAACATAACCAAAACCTTCGGTCATGTTGTGGCGAACAGAAATGTTGACCTTACCGTAAACCGCGGAGAAATTCTTTCAATCCTCGGTGAAAACGGAAGCGGTAAAACAACGCTCATGAACATGATTTCCGGCATTTATTTTCCCGACAGCGGTCAGATATTCATTGACGGCAAGGAAGTTGTAATCCGCTCCCCCAAGGATGCCTTTGCACTTAAAATAGGTATGATACATCAGCATTTCAAGCTTGTTGATGTTTTCACTGCCGCCGAAAATATTATTCTCGGTCTTAAAGAGGATTCGGGTTACAACCTCAAAAAATCCTCTGCCGAAATCAAAAAAATAAGTGAACAGTACGGCTTTGAAATCGACATGAATAAAAAGATTTATGAAATGTCGGTTTCCGAAAAACAGACTGTTGAAATAATCAAGGTGCTTTACAGAGGCGCCGATATTCTCATTCTCGACGAGCCTACCGCAGTTCTCACTCCGCAGGAAACGGAAAAGCTTTTCAATGTTCTGCGCAAGATGAGAGATGACGGAAAAGCGATAATAATCATCACTCATAAGCTTCATGAGGTTCTTGCACTTTCCGACCGTGTTTCCGTTTTGCGTAAAGGCGAATACATCGGCACCGTCAAAACCTCGGAAGCCAACGAATCAATGCTTACCGAAATGATGGTCGGCAAAAAAATCACGCTCAATATTGAACGCAGTGATATGAACGGCGGCGAAGACAGACTCAGCATAAACAATATTGACTGCATAAACCGCGACGGCGTCAAGGTGCTCAACAATGTTTCCTTTACTGCAAAGGCCGGTGAAATTCTCGGCATTGCAGGCATTGCAGGCAGCGGTCAGCGTGAACTGCTCGAAGCCATTGCAGGCTTACAGAAGCTTGACGGCGGCGAAATCATATATTACAACCCCAAAACAGGTGCGGCGGATAATCTCAGAGATAAGACACCCATACAGATAAGAGAGCTTGGCGTAAGACTTTCTTTCGTTCCCGAGGACAGACTCGGAATGGGCCTTGTTGCCAACATGGATATTGTTGACAACATGATGCTTCGCAGCTACCGCAAGGGCAAAACAGCTTTTCTTGAAAGAAAGAAGCCGAAAACTCTTGCCGAAAAAATAATCAGCGACCTTGAAGTCGTTACTCCCAGTGCTGCCATCCCCGTCAGAAGACTTTCCGGCGGTAACGTTCAGAAGGTGCTTGTCGGCAGAGAAATTGCCGCGGCTCCCACCGTGCTCATGGTTGCTTATCCCGTAAGAGGTCTTGACATCAACTCCTCTTACCTCATCTATAATCTTCTCAATCAGCAGAAGCAGAACGGAGTTTCGATTATTTTTGTCGGTGAAGACCTTGATGTTCTCATTGAGCTCTGCGACAGAATTGCAGTTATAAGCTCCGGCTCAATTTCAGGCATTGTTGATGCCCGTACCACAACAAAAGAAGACATCGGTCTGCTTATGACCAAAAACACAAAAGGAGGTACGGATAAATGAAAAAGAAAAATTCAAACCGTGAACCTCTTTTCCATATTGTAAAGCGTGACGCTCTCCCCTTCTGGCTTTCATGGACAATCAGAATTGCATCAATAATCATTGCTCTTCTCGTCTGTGCAGTCGTAACGGTCGTTCTCACTCACGAAAATCCCGTTCAGGTTTACCTGACAATGTTCAAGGGTGCCGTGGGTACAAAAAGAAGAATCTGGGGACTTATACAGGATGTAGCAATGCTTCTCTGCGTTTCCCTCGCCGTTACTCCGGCTTTCAAAATGAAATTCTGGAATATCGGTGCCGAAGGTCAGGTGCTTATCGGCGGCCTTGCAACGGCATCCGTAATGATTCTTTTCGGAAACAGCCTGCCCCCCTATTTTCTTTTCCCCGTAATGGTTATTGCCAGCATTGCGGCAGGTGCAATCTGGGCATTCATCCCTGCCTTCTTCAAGGCAAACTGGAACACGAATGAAACGCTGTTTACCCTGATGATGAACTACATTGCCATACAGCTTGTTTCCTATTTCTGCTATGTATGGTCTGTTCCCAAGGGCTCGGGCAAAATCGGTGTTATCAATCAGGCCACCGGCAACGGCTGGCTCCCCTATATAGGCGACAACAAATATCTTTTCAACATTCTCATAGTTCTTGCGATAACCGTATTTATGTATATCTACCTTAAATACTCAAAGCACGGCTATGAAATCGCAGTTGTCGGCGAAAGCGAAAACACCGCAAAATATATCGGCATCAATGTTAAAAAGGTTATTATCCGCACCATGATTCTTTCCGGTGCCGTCTGCGGTATTGCAGGTCTTCTTCTTGTTGCCGGCACAGACCACTCCATAGCAAGAACAACAGCTGACAACAGAGGCTTTACGGCAATCATGGTTTCATGGCTTGCAAAATTCAACCCCGTTTATATGATACTCACCTCTCTGCTCATTGTTTTCTTTGACAAGGGTGCAACGGAAATTTCAACAATATTCGGACTTAACAATTCTTTCTCCGATATAATTACCGGAATAATCATATTCTTCATTATCGGCAGTGAATTCTTTGTAAATTACTCAATCAAATTCCGCGAGAAAGGAGCTGACAAATAATGATAATAGCATTTATTCAGCGTGCTGTTATGCAGGGTATTCCCCTTCTGTTCGGCTCCACGGGTGAAATCATCACCGAAAAAAGCGGTCATCTTAACCTCGGTACGGCAGGCGTAATGTATGTTGGCGGTATCTGCGGCGTTATCGGAGCTTTTCTTTACGAAAACAATTCTCCGACCTTAATCCCCGCACTCGCAGTTCTCATTCCTCTTATCTGCTCCGTTGTCGGCTCCGCGGTTATGGGTCTGATTTATGCTTTTCTTACCGTAACGCTCAAAGCTAATCAGAATGTTACCGGTCTTGCTCTTACCACCTTCGGTGTAGGCTTCGGCAACTTCTTCGGCGGCTCACTTATCAAGCTTCTCGGTCAGACCGATGTTCCTTCAATCGCTCTTACCAAAACAAGCACGATTTACAAAACAACTCTTCCCTTTGCCGACAAGCTCGGAGTTGTCGGAGATATTCTGTTTTCATACAGCTTTCTTGCTTATTTTGCAATCATTGTTGCTTTTGCCGTTTCATTCTTCTTTAAGCGCACAAGGTCCGGTCTTCATCTGAGAGCGGTCGGCGAAAACCCCGCTACGGCAGACGCGGCAGGCATAAACGTCAACAAATATAAATACGGTGCCACAATAATCGGCAGCATTATTGCAGGTCTCGGCGGACTTTACTATGTTATGGATTACGCCAACGGAGTCTGGTCAAACGACGGCTTCGGTGACAGAGGCTGGCTTGCCATTGCCCTTGTTATTTTCGCAATCTGGAAACCCGACCTGAGCATAGTCGGTTCAATCCTTTTCGGCGGTCTTTTCATAGTTCACAATTATATTCCCAATCTCTCTATGGGAGCCCAGGAAATCTTCAAGATGTCCCCTTATATTGTTACCATAGTTGTGCTTATCATCATAAGCATGAGAGAAAAGAGAGAAAATCTTCCCCCTGCAAGTCTCGGTCTTTCATATTTCAGAGAAGAAAGATAACCGAATACTGCTGATAAATTCAGCGTAAAGCAAAAATACATAATACAATTCCGGGATAGCAGAAAAGCTTCTGAAATCCCGGGATTTTCCTTTATAAAAAGTTATTTAACTTTTATTATATTTGTGATATAATTCAATGCAACAAAATAAAAAAAGCCGGTGTTGATTTTGAAAGACAGATACATATTTTTTCTCGATATTGACAATACACTTTTCAACGACGGTGTAATTTGCAGAAAAAACAGAGAAGCCGTTGCAGAAGCAAGAAAGCGCGGGCACCTTGTTTTTATAAACACTGCCCGTTCCTCCTGCATTATCCCCGACAAGGTAAGAAAGCTGAAGCTTGACGGTTATGTCACATCTCTCGGCTGTAATATAATTATCGGCAACGAAACGATTTACAATACATTTATTCCCCTTGAAGAAATGGCAAATATCTTTGAGTATTTCACAAAATCCGGCAGAAAAATCCATATTGAGGGCGAAGAAGCTTTCGTTTCAAATCCTCTTGAAAATTTTGAAGGAAGTCTTTGCTTCACAACTGCCGCGGAAATACTTGAAAACTGCCGTGATGTCAGAATGGCAAAGGCATATCTGCCCCATGTTCTGACTGCTGAAGAACAAAAATATTTTGCCGGCAAATATACATTTTTTCAGCACAGAAACTATGCCGAATTTGCCGTTGCGGGTCACTCAAAGGCAACGGGTATAAAAACTGTTGCGGATTATTACGGCATTGACATAAAAAACACCGTTGCCATGGGCGACAGCATAAACGACCTTGATATGCTTAAGGCGGCGGGAATCTCCGTTTGTATGGGCGACGGTGATGAAGAGCTGAAAAAAATATGCGATATAGTCACCTGCAATGCACCGGAGGGCGGAGTTGCGCAGGCAATATACAAAATCATAAGGCAAAAGGGAATCGAACCCGATATGCCTTAAAAAGTGAGTTTCACGCACATTCAGGCGTTTTTCTCCTTGAAATACGGAAGTATTCCTGCGTCGAAGAAACACCTGACTGCACGCAAATCTCATCTTTTTAAGGTGCAAGCAGTTTTGGCAGGCAGATTTTCTGCCAAGATGAGGCAAAAAGCACAGGAATACTTTATGTATTCCGAGCATTTTTAACGATATATTGGCAAAAAGATGTCGCCAAAACCATATTGGGTTCGACTCCATTTTGCCTAACGAAGAGGGAATAAAATGAAAACATCGGAAATAAATTATAAAGATTTTCTCGCAAAGCAGGATTTACACTGGGATTGGATACCGAAAAACATTTTTGAAGGTCCCTTTGCCGGAAACGGCGAAACGGGTATTTCTCTCTATTTCAAGGAAGACGGTAGCCTTTATATGAATCTCGGCAACACTGATATTTATGACAACAGACTGCCGAGCGATGAAATGACCTATAAAGAAAGAGAAAACCTTTTCCTGACCCCCCGTCTTTCCCTGGGCGGCTTTACATTCCGGATCAATGACGGCTTTGACAAAAACGAAATGCGTCTTGACCTTTATAACGGACTTATCAGCGGCAGGCTTTCAAAGGAATCAGCTTTCGTAAGCTTTGAGGCCTATACGGCAGAAAACATGAATGCCGTAATATTCAGCTGGGAAGAAAACGGCATTTCACTTGAGCCCGTATTCTCTCCCTCCGACGCTTCAAGCCCGAGGCAGAAGATGATGTCGGCACAGGGTCAGAAACACAGAATGAGCTTCCATTACGATCCGCCGAAAGCATCACAAACAAAAGAAGAAAACGGAGCATATTCATATATTCAGCCGAAATTCAACGGCGGCAACTATTCAATAACCCATAAGCTTTTTGAAAACGGAAACAAAAAAAATCTTATTATCCTCATCGGTAAGGATTCGGAGCCGGATTTTTACGGTGCCGATACAATCTTCAACACCCTTGAAGAAGTAAAAAACACCCATAACGAATACTGGAATAAATTTTACACAAAAAGCTTCCTTGAGCTTGACGATAAGAGAATAGAGCAGTTTTACTGGATTCAGCTTTATAAGTGCGCCTGTGCAACAAGAAGCGGAAAAAGAATTTTTGACACCTCTGGCCCCTGGCTTGACAATTTCACTGCATGGCCCGCAGGCTGGTGGAACCTTAATGTGGAGCTTCATTATTCGTTGCTTTATCCTTCAAATCATCTTGAAACAGCAGTTTCTCTGCCGGAAACAATCAAAAACCATATTGAAGAGCTGAGAAACAATGTGCCCGAAAAATACAGAAACGGAAGATATATTACCGTTGGCAGAAACACGACCTCAACGCTTTCAACACCCTGCGGAATACCCGGTATCGCCGACAAGGAAATCGAGCTGGAGCTTGGCAACATTATCTGGGCACTGCATAACTGCTATGTTCATTTTTCATCCGATGCCGATGACGAAGCATTAAGCGGAGAATTTTTCAACAATCTTAAAAACTCCGTTGATTATATTGTTAATTTCCTTGAAAAGAGAGATGACGGGAAATATCATCTGCTGCCCACGACCTCGCCCGAATATCCCGGGCTCTCGGAGGACTGCAACTATACCTTTGCTTTGCTTAAATGGGGTCTTAAAACCCTTCTTGCCTTGAATGAGAGATACAGCAAGCAGGATGAAGAAGCCGTCAAATGGCTCGATTATTACAACAATACGGCAGATTTGCCATACGATGAAAACGACGGCTTTATGATAGGCGCCGGAAAGCCCCTTGATATGTCGCACAGACATTATTCACATCTTCTGATGATTTATCCTCTTCATCTTCTTGACGAAACCAAAGCGGAGGACAGGGAAAAAATCGTTAAAAGCATTGACCACTGGCACAGCATGCCAAAAGCAATGCAGGGCTATTCTCAGACCGGTGCTGCCTCAATGTATGCAATTCTCGGCAACGGAAACAAGGCGTATAAGCACCTTGAAACCCTTTTTGAAGGCTTTATCTGCCCCAACACAATGTATAACGAGGATATGAATCCCGTGCTTGAAACGCCCCCTGCCGCCGCAAGAAGCGTGCTTGACATGGTGATGTATTCCCACGGTAATGAAATCCGTGTTTTCGATGCCGTGCCCGACAAATGGCAGAATGTCAGCTACATTGATTTGCTTGCCGAAAGCGGATGTACGGTTTCCGCAAAGCGTGAAAACGGAAGAACTGTTTCGATTGAAATAAAAGCAAAGAAAGACCGCAAAATCAAGCTGAAAGCAAGCTTTGACAAGGCACCCTCGGCAAACATGGAATATGAAGCCGACGAAAATTATTATTACTTTGAGCTGAAAGCGGGAGAAACAATACGCCTCAACGCATAATATACAAAGGATGGTTCACGGAAAACTCCGCGAACCATCTTTTTATCAATTATTTGATTTTTAATCAGGCTTCTTCGCTGTTCTTTTCAAGCTCAAGTGCAGCTCTCTTTGCTCTGGTCTTTTCAAGATCAATATACATTCTCTCACGGGTATCCTGGTCAATGTTATAGAATATCATGGGAATGAAGCATAAAGCATCAAATATAAGCTTGGGACCGAAAGCGGTAAGGAAAAGTCTCCAACCGGTCTGGCTGCCGGGAACGATTTCAACGCCTGACTCAAAGCCGGCCCACTTTTCAAGCAGGTTTGCGTTGATAATTCTGAGGAAAATATCCTTAACCTTGGTGAAATAGCCCTTAACAAGAGCGATTGTAGCCTCAACACGGTAGCCGTTCTTCCACTCGCAGTAGTCAAGGATTTCGAAGTTGATTTCATCACCGATAACCTTACCTGTTGCGTAGAAGAGCATCTGAACGGAGTTACCGATTGCAAATGCGATAGTCATGGGAACCTTCTTGAGGTAAAGGCCCTTCTTCTGACCGCCTATGGTACCGATAAGGAAGAAGAACACGGCCTTGAAGAATGTAGCGCCTCTGTCAAGGAACCAAAGAGCCTTTGTTGAACATCTCTTTCTGAGCTTGGGAACAAGGGCATAGCTGTAATAGGAAATGGGTGAACCGGGAATACCGCCGATAGTTTCAAGGGTGTTGAAACGAAGAACGTCGTTATAATAAAGGTCTCCGCCCTGACCGACATTGATATCGTCAATGAAACCGCTGAGGGTGTTAACGAGAAGAGGTCTGTTTCTGAAGACGGAAAGGATACCTTTAATGGGCTGCGGCGGCTTTTCGGACTGAGGAACTCTTTCTCTGCTGTTGATATACCAGAGAATTGTGGGAATGATGGAGATAATCCATACAATCCATTTACCGGTAACAAACAGCTTTGTCATGGAAATGTTAATCTTATTGTTCTTGTAAAGGTCAAGAATAATACCGAAAAGCTGTGACGGGAATTTGCCGAGCAGGTCGCCGACAAATTTCGCACTTACGAGCAGCGACGTTCGTTCATTGGGGTTCGGCGTGAAAACATTATTGATATAGGATGAACCGCCGCCGAGAAATGCGCTGATAGTTTCATTGGCATAAGCCATTACCATATAAGCGATAAGTCTCTGACCGCCGCTCATATCAAAATGGTTTGCAATAACGGGAAGAAGACAGGTATAAATACCTACGAGTATACTGGGAAGAAGACCGAGCCACTGGAAAGGCTTGAACTTACCCCAACGGGTTCTCATGTTATCAACGATGGCCGCCGTAAAAATATCATTGGCCATATCGTAAACGGTAAGTGTTGCCTGAGCCTTGGCAAGGCTTGTGGGCTTAAGTCCGAAAAGGTCATAAAGCCAAACTTCGGAACCGACATCGTACTTACCGAGAGTGGTGTTGCCGTAAGCGGTATAAAGAATATATGAAATTCTTTCCTTGGTGGTACAGAAAAGACGGTTCATATACGCAGTATTCAGCTTGGGAGCACCGTCTGCGCTTTCGTCAAGTTTTCTGTTTATCTCATCAGACAAAGCTTAGTCCTCCTTCCCTTCCACTGCGTTTTCAGCAGCCTGAGCAGCAGATTCTGCTGCTTTTGCAGCTTCCTCGGCAGCCTTACGGGCTTCATCCTCGGCAAGCTTGCGCTCTTTTTCCTCCTGGAGGGCACGAAGACGGGCATATTGCTCCTGACGGATATCCTCGGGGCTCATTCCCTTGTCAACCATTTCAAAATATTCCTCAATGGGAATACCGCCGCAGTAGCACTGCTTATGGTTGATGGGAATACCCTGCTTAAAGGTAGCTACATCAACGGCTACATTGGCAATCTGAAGGAGAATATAAAGATATGCTCCGATGAAAAGACCGCCGTTGATAAGTCCGCCTACGGGCTTTACGGCAAAAAGAACTGCCGAAAGAACGGAAAGGGCAAGAATAAGGAAATCAAATGTATAATTTCTGACTTTGCCTTTCGGTGAGCAGGCAAGAGTGATAAGAACAAATTTAACAAGAGTAAGTACGAGGGAAAGCAGAAGCATCGCAAAGGATGCGATGAACATAATATTCGGTGTTGACATTTCAGCAGAGAATATGTTACCGAGAGAATCTATGCCCTCATAAATACTCAGTGCGGAAATACCGCCGGTCATTGGCTTAAGAGGTTCATAAACCGTTGCTTTGACAATGGGGAGGAAAAGCGCACCGACAGGAAGAAGAGAAGTAAAAATTCTGACTATTGCAAGCTTTGAACCGATAAAAGAGGCCTTAAGACGGTCAATCTTTTTCTGGAAATGATAAAACTGAACCTCAGCCTTATCTGCATCCTGCATAAGTCTTTCCTGAAGGTCATAAACAACTATGTTTGCACCGCAATGAGGACAATGCTGTTTCCAATCAGTGATTTTCAGATGGGCATTACATTTTGGACAATTAGCCATGATACACCTCCGTTAGTATATTACTTCTATTATACATATATTTCAGAAAATATCAACACATTTTTTGTGTAAATATACTTAATTCTGCCTTGACTGAATGTTTTTTCGGGATTATAATTATCGGAGAAAGCAAGGTGAGAAAACTGGAAAAAGAAAAAAAGCTGGAATTCTTTTATTTCAGACACGCCAACACCTGCGGTGATTACGCAAACAGATGCAAATGCGATGTTGACCTTTCCCCGCTCGGCGAAGAGCAGATAAAGCTTCTCGGTCAGCGTTTCAGAGGAAAACAGTTTGATGTGATTTTATGCAGTCCTCTTATCCGCTGTGTCAAAACCGCCGCCGCAGTGGCAAAGGAGCTTGAAAAGCCCGTTACAGTTGAGATAATGCCGGAGCTTATGGAAAACGGCTCACTGCCGGATTTCACGGGAGTGGATATGGAGCTTATAAGAAGTTATTACCCCGATGTCAAGCTCTGTGAAGATAAAAATATATGCGGTAATTTCAAGACGGGTAACGACAGACAAAACGACAAAAGAGCAAAAAAGCTGGCAAAATATCTTAAAAAGAGATTTGATTACGGTCAGCGGGTCGCCATTTTCTGCCACGGCTCTTTCGGCAATCACCTTATACCCGCTATGGTTCAGATGGGAAAAGGAAACTATATTCTCAGCCTTAATAATGCCTCGGTAACAAAACTGAAATTCACATCCGACGGCAAACAGAGAATTTCTTTTCACAATGATATTTCCCACCTTCGCCCTCTTGACGAAAATTATGAATTTGATACATAAAGGAGAATAAACCATGCCATTTACAGGATTCCCTTACGATGATGTTCTTCGCAATTTTGATGTGTTCCCCAAAGTCCTTGTTAAGGACAAGCCGGCAAAAATCACAATTCGCCCCACAGGCGGCAGAAGAGTTTTTGAGCCCGGCAAAGAATACAAAATGATTATCTGCGCCCTTGAAACCGGAACACCGAAGGATTACCCCGCCTCCGGCGATTTCAAGGAATTCAATATTGTCTGCGGCGATGACGGAGGATTTACCGTAAAGCACACCTTCACAAAAGAGCAGATGTATTTCCTGCGCTTCGTTGATGAAAACGACAAGAGGCTTATTCAATTTCCCGTTTACTGTGTTGAAAAGGACCTTGAGGGCCGCTGGCCTCTCAGAGGTGACCTTCATATGCACACCACCCGTTCTGACGGCAATCAGGAACCCAATGTAGTATGTGCAAATTACCGTGCTCACGGTCTTGATTTCATGGTCGTTTCCGATCACGGCAGATATTATCCCTCACTTGATGCCATTGAGTTTTATAAGAAGGTTCCCAACGGGCTTACAATCGTTCCCGGTGAAGAGGTTCATATGCCCACGGTTTACGGTCAGCGCTGCGACTATCATATCGTAAACTTCGGCGGCGAATACAGCATCAACGCCCTTACCGACGGCAGTCATATTGAAGAAAGAGGCAAAGGAAAGAAATCCCGTTCAATCAACGGAAAATGCCCCGATTTCATCCCCTATGACAAGTGGCAGGAAAAGATGAAAGCACTTGCTGATGAAATCAAGGTTCCCGAGGATATTGACGCAGTTCCCGCCGCCGTCTGCAAATGGATTTTCGATGAAATCCGCAAGGCAAACGGTCTCGGTATCTTCCCTCACCCCACATGGATAAACAATGTTTACCATGTTCCCACATCCTTTGTTGATTACATCACCGAAAACAAGTTCTTTGATGCTTTTGAAGTTCTCGGCGGTGAAAATTACTTTGAACACAACGGTTTCCAGACCGTAAAATACTATGAAGACAGAGTGAAGGGCATCAAATACCCCATCGTCGGCTCAACCGACAGCCATTCCTCCTATCCCTCAAACAGAAATGCTTTCATCTGCTCAACTCTTGTTTTCTCCCCGAAAAACGAAAGAAAAGCAATTATATCCTCAATCAAGGATTTCTATTCAACAGCCATTGACACAATCAGCGACGAATTCAGAATCGTCGGTGAAAACAGACTTGTCAGATACTCCTGCTTCCTGCTCAAGAACTACTTCCCGCTTCATGACGACCTTTGCCGTGAAGAAGGCAGAATGATGAGACAGTACGCCATAGGAACAGAAGAGGAAAAGAAAGAGGCTCTCGAAGTTCTCAATCTTATCGGCAACAGAGTTCAGAAACACAGAGAAAAGTATTTTGATTTTTAAGTAAAATATTTCATTGAAAGGGCGGAGCTTCGTAAACCGTATTACGAAGCTCCGCCTTAAGTATTCACTTTTTTTCGAATAAGATTTTTATTTGTCGGAGGGCAGTGAAACCGTTGCTTTGAACAAATCTCCGTCAAGGGTTATTTCAAATTTACCCTTCTGAAGTATGCAAAGGTCCTCTGCTATGGAAAGGCCGAGGCCTGTTCCTTCTCCGCTTCTTGATGAATCGCCTCTGTAAAAACGGGTCGTAAGCTTTTCAACATCCATATCAAGAGGCGTATCGGAAATATTCTTAAATGAAATCACGCCGTAGCCGTTTTCTTCATTGACCTCAATATAAGCTCTTGTGTTTTTCATTGAATATTTCTTGATGTTTGAAATAAGGTTTTCAAAAACTCTGTCCGTCAGCTTTGCGTCGGCAATAACATAAACATTCTTTCTGAGCATACGCGGAATAAGGTCAATGCCCGCCTCTTTAAGCTCGTCGGCATATTCACCTGCGGTCTGAGCCGCAAACTCGCAAAGGTCAAGCTTTACCGGGTTTAAGTCAATGGCACCGCTGGAGGCCTTTGAAGCCTGAACAAGGTCATCCACAAGCTTTTTAAGCTTCTGGGATTTATCGTCAATAACATCAACATATTCCGCTGCGTGCTCACCGTCAAGACCCTCGCGTTTAAGCAGGTCAACATAAGTTATAACCGATGTAAGCGGTGTCTTCAGGTCGTGAGTAACATTTGTCAGCAATTCCGCTTTCATTGCCTGGTCCTTAACCGCCTGATTGACGGCAGACTGGAGGCCGTCACGAATGGAAGAAATATTCTCCGCAAGCTCACGCATAAATGGCGGCATGAATTTTGTGTTAATATCACAGAAAAATGAGCCGAGCTTGATTTGCTTAACACCCATTGAAATTCTGTCAAAGAGTATCACAAGCCAAACAATATATGCCGTTATGCCCGCTATGCCGACAGATACAATAAACGATAATACCGAATGTATATATCTTCTTCCGTTAGTGAAGCCCACAGCATATACAACACACTCGGTGAAAATACAAAAGGCCACGGCAATAATGCAAACCAAAATAAGTCTTCTTTTATGCTTGCTGTCCGGAACATCGGCGGCATAGACATTTTTGATTGAGCTTGATGCCTTACCGACAAGCTTTGAAACTTTCGCCTTAACAAATCTGAAAAATTTTAAGGTGAGTGAAAAAGCAAACTTAAAAAATCTGACAATATATTTTACGAGAGTATGCTTAAAGAATGTATGATTGCGGACATTTCTGATAATTGATGAAATAAAGCCGATAAGTGTAAGGAAAACGCCCGCAAAGCATACCGTGGTAACCTCATTTGAAAATTTGAACAGTACGCCTGCCAGAGATTTTGGAAAGTCATTGTAGAGGAACAGCTCTACCGGGTTAAACTCATAATAATATATTACTCCGAAAAGTACACCGAAGCCGGCAAGCAAAAGCCCTGTAATAACAATATTTAACGCAAACGGAATTTTATCATAAAATCTAAGTCTGATTGTTCCGTCGGAGAGCCTGCCTGCATTTTTGAAAAGATATATACAGCAAATCACAGCAAGAATAAAGCAGATAATTGCAGTAATGATATAGAAATTCAGGTTATTATTCTCTCCCCTGCCGTGAATGGAAGAGATGTCATAATATTTATCATAAGCGGCTTTTGACAGATTTATTGCTTCTTTTTCCCCGTTACCGGCGTAAGCAAAATAGGCTCTCTCAATTCTGTCATTATTATACTCAAGTTCGGATGTATGGGTTCCTTTCATCGCCTCGGCAATATCACCGTAAAATTCATCATTTATAACTTTTGTTTCGTTATCAATTTTGAATTTACCGTTTTCGTAATATTCAAGGTAATCGCCGTTCATTTTTTTTCGGATGGTATCTAAACTGTCCTTTTCCGTAACGCCGCAGTTGGATACCATCTTTTTACTGTCCTTATAAAATACGGCATATTTAAGAGTGGTATTTTCCTGCTCAAAGTAATAGCCGTTATTTATAGATCTTTCATTGAACAGGGATTCGATTTCCGATTTACAAAGATTATCAACGGCCTTCAGCAAATCCTCTTTGGAGGCTTCGCCGTAATTCAGTCCGCCTGTGTAATAAAAAATATCATAGAGAGAATCTGATATTTTGAATTCACTGCCGCCCTCTTCGTTTCTTATCACCAAGGTTGTCTGATAAATTACATCGCCGTCTGCATCCGTAACAACCGGGCTTCCCGATGTTGTCTGTTCAACCTCAACAGCGGTTGTTGCCTTATCGGGCTTTTTATTTTCCTTTTCGGGCTTTGAAACGGGAGATTTTGCGGTTGTCGGTTCGGCTTGAGTCACCGTCTCTTCCTCATAATAAAGCTGACGGTCATAATTATAACTGTAATATTCATCAAAGGATATTTCTACGCCCTCATAGTCAAAATAATGACCGTTCCACTCATAGCGGTAACAATTATCGCCGGTAACGGAAACCAAAACCCTTTTCTTGGACAGATAGTCAAAAGCTTCGGAAACATCTTTTTTCTGTTTGTCATAGTTGGCTTTTATTTCTTTGCCTGCATTGGTTTGCTCATACTCCTCCGGTGTTTCGCAATCAAGGCCGTCTGCACAGTAAAGCATTTCCGACTCATAGTCATTCATTGCATAACGGAAAACATCCGTTGTAAAATAATTTCCGTTCCTTTCGTAACGGTCATAGTGAAAAAATCCCCTTGCGAAAAAGCCGGAAAACAATCCCGCTGACAGGAAAAACAGTACAGCAAAAACAAAAGCTGTAATTTTTCTTATTTTGAGTGCATCAATACTTTTCGATCTTGTATCCAATTCCCCACACCACCTTAAGATATTTCGGCTCCTTCGGGTTGATTTCGATTTTTTCTCTTATTCTTCTGATATGTACCGTTACTGTTTTTTCCGAATAAAAAGCAGGCTCATTCCAGACCTTTTCATAAATCTGCGAAACCGAGAGAACTCTGCCGAGATTTTGCATAAGGACCTCAAGAATGCCGAATTCAGTTGCCGTAAGCTTTACGGGCTCACCGTCAACGGTAACCTCCTTTGCAACAACATCAATGGAAAGTCCTCCCGTTGTTATAACTCCCTCACGAACCTCCATGGAGCCGAGATGAGTATAACGGCGAATCTGTGATTTAACTCTCGCCAGAAGCTCAAGGGGATTAAACGGCTTTGTCACATAATCATCGGCACCGAAGGTAAGACCCGTGATTTTGTCGGTATCTTCACTTTTAGCCGAAAGCAGGATTATGGGAATGTTATTCTTTTCCCTGAGTTTTAATGTGGTATTAAGGCCGTCAAGACCGGGCATCATAATATCGAGAATACAGCAATGCACCTCATTTGACCCGATAAGCTCAATGGCTTTGATACCGTTATCCGCTTTAAGGACATTGTAGCCCTCCTGACGCAGATATATTTCCAGAGAGTCGAGAATGGCTTTATCATCATCACAAACAAGAACAGTAAACATATCTTCACCTCCGAAGCCAAACTTATCTTAACAGCAATTTTATAAGATTCGGCACCAAAAAAATTACAAATTTATTAAAAAATTGAAAAAAGCTGCCGCAACGGGACTTATGAAGCCTCATTGCAGGCAGCGTTTATTTTCTGAGTATTCCCTGCTCTACGGATGTTTCGACTATGCCCTCCACGACCTTCCACAGCTCCGGAGCGGCGGTACGGATAACATCCATTCTTTCAAGAACCTGTGCAGAAGAAACATTGCCCTCTTTCCAGGTATGACCCTCTGTAAGATAATTGTGAATAAGAGGAGCAAGACGGTCACAGACATTGGCGTATTTTGCCTCTGCCGTTTCCTTTGCCTCAAATTCCTCCCACAGAGCTCTTATTTCATTACCCTGCTCACCGTCAAGCATGCCGAAAAGCCTGTCGGCAGATTCTTTTTCACGGATTTCCTTGTCAAGCTTTCCTTTTTCATCGTAGGCAAAGGTATCGCCTGCATATATTTCAACAAGGTCGTGAACAAGGGCAATTTTTACCGTTTTGTCAACATCGACCTTCTCGGCACTGTATTCGGAAAGAAGCATGGCATAAAGAGCAAAATGCCATGAATGCTCGGCATCATTCTCACGGCGTTTGGTGCCGTCAAGAATGACCGTGCGTCTGAAAACGCTTTTCATTTTGTCGATTTCAACAAGGAAATCAAGCTGCTTTTTCAGCTTATCATTATTTAAGAAATCAAATGTATTCATATTATTTCAGTTTCTTTTTAAGCTGTCTGAGTGATTTTCTCGCTTTGGTGGCAAACTCAACAAAGCGGTAGCCGAATTTATTCATAACAAGGTCGGCCTCACCCATAAATTCCATATATTCGGGGCAGAAGCCCTGCTTGAACTTATAAATACCGTGGAGCGGATTGTTTTCATCGGGATAACCGCCGCGGAAATCATACCAGTTACAGCCCTCTTCAATAGCCCACTTTATGCAGGACCACTGAACAAGATATGTGGGCATAAGATTTCTGTGTGAATTGGTGCTTGCGCCGTAAACATACCATATTTTATCGCCTACATGAACATCGAGAGCACCGGCAAGAAGCTCATCCTCATAATAGGCAAAGTAAATTCTTGCATCGTCACCGAAAGCATCCATTATTCTTTCAAAATATTCCGTTCCTCTGGTGGCGAAATTATCTCTTTCTCCGGTCACGAGCATCATTTTATGGAAATCCTCACAGGCTTCTTTGCCCTTGATTTCCATACGGATACCCTTTCTCTCGGCAAGGCGGGTATTATAGCGTGTTTTTGAATGGAAGCCCGCCATAACCTCATCTTCGGTTTTTCCGCCCACATCAAGACGGAAGATATATCTTGCCTGAACGGTATCAAAGCCCGTTCCGTGCTCCTTGAAGGTAAAACCGAGGCCTTTAAGCAGGTTTATGTATTCGGTATTGTCCGCAAGGGTATCGGTATCAATTTTGAAGGTATAGGCTCTGTTCTTTTTGCCGTACTCGGCAATAGCCTTGATAAGCTCGGTAACGGTTTCCTTGTCGGCAAGGTCACAAACCGGGCCTCTCGGAGCATACATCATCTTAAAGGGGGTCATGGGTATCTGACGGATAATAACGGCACAGGCACCTTTGATTTTACCCTCACCGTCTCTTACGATAAAGCCCGTCCAATCCCATTCGGCCTTGACCTTGCCCCAGGCAGAGGTCTGCATCATGTGCCCTTTGGGGTGGGCATAAACAAACTCGTCAAATTCCTTTGCGTTGGCTATTTTTACAGTTTCCATTTATAATAACTCCTTGGCTCTTTCAAGCAGAGCGTTTTTTTCGTTTTTGATTTTATTATCCGTAACCTCTTCAAAAAGAGTTTTAAGAACATAACCGAGCTTAGGCGAAGCCTCAAAGCCCAGAGCTATCAAATCCCTGCCGTCGATTTTCAAATCGGTGATTCTGAAACAAGCTCTGCTTTTTTCAAGCTCATCAAGAACGGAAAGACCTATTTCATTCTCATTGAGTGAACCGGCAAGAAAAACGGGATTCTGTGCTCTTACATCAGCTTCACGAACAACAAAAAGCTCTCTGACCGTATTCATACCGAGCTGACCGATATATCTTGAATAAGTTTTCGGGCTTATTTTATGCGGAAGAAAATCGTGATATTTAACAAGGTCGCATACATGACGGCGAAATTCATTTGATGTTTTAAGTGAAAGAAGCGCTTCATTTGCCATTTCACAGCTTACATCACCGTGACCGTGAAAATGGTCAATGCCGTTTTCATCCGTGGTTTTGACAGAGGGCTTGCCGCAATCATGAAACAGCATGGCAAAACGAAGCTCGGGCACGGCAGGTACACTTTCAACGGCCTTTACCGTATGACCCCAGACATCATAAATATGTCTTTCGTGGTTCTGCTCACAGCCCATCATATCTTTAAGGCACGGAAGAACATAAAAAATGACCTCAGGATATTCTCTCAGCACTCTGCCGACATCGGTGCCGCAGAGCAGTTTTGAAAGCTCGGCAAAAATTCTTTCTCTTGAAACATAAGAAAGAAGCCTATAATTTTCGATTATACTTTCCGATGTTGCTTTATCTATTCCGAAGCCGAGAACGGAAGAAAAGCGAAGAGCACGAAGAATGCGCAGGGCATCCTCATTAAAGCGCTTATCGGGGTCGCCGACACATCTGATTACTCTGTTTTCAATATCTTCTCTGCCGCCGAAGCAGTCAACAAGCCCGCAATCGGGATTATATGCAATGGCGTTGCAGGTGAAATCCCTGCGGGAAAGATCCGCTTCAAGGTCATCGGTAAAAAGAACTTCATCGGGTCTGCGGCGGTCGGAATAACCTTTTTCTATGCGAAAAGTGGTAATTTCAAGACTTTCGCCGTTAATTCTTACGGTTACGGTGCCGTGTTTAAGACCCGTTTCGATAACCCTGTTTTCGGAAAACACGCGGCTTGTTTCCTCCGGAAGGGCGGATGTGGTTATATCCCAGTCATTGACGGGCTTACCCATAATCATATTCCTTACGGCTCCGCCGACAACAAATGCCGAAAAGCCGGCATCATTGAGCCGTCTGAGAGCAATATTCACTTGAGGAGGAAGCTCATAAAGCATAATTATTCCCAGCTTTTCCAGATTTCGGGGCAGTAGCCCACGGTAGCCGCCTTGCCGTTTCTGACAATGGGAGTTTTGAAAAGCTCTCCGTATTCAAGCAGCTTTTCGATTTTTGCCTCCTGCCCGGCAAGATATTTTATAAATGATTTTTCGTAAACCTTTGACTTTTCATTGATAAGCTCATCAAGAGAGCCGACCGAAGCGAGCACGGAATTAAGCTCACCCTTGCTCAGACTTTTCTGAGTAAGGTCAATGAACTGAAATTTAATGTTTCTTTCTTTGAAATATCTTTGCGCTTTTTTTGTGTCAAAGCACTTGTTTGTGCCGAAAATCTGTATATTCATATCAATAAGCCTCAAACTTGCTTATGGTTGCAAAGCATCTTGCTTTTTTGATTACGAGCTTGAAATAGCGGGCTCTGACTTCCTTGAAACGGCAGATTCGCTTATAACCGATAACGGTTTCGTCGGCAAGCTTTTTCCACTTTCCGCCAAGCTTTACATAAAGCTCGAATTCTTCAATCTGCTGTCCGGTGCGTATATGTTCACCGAGAACGATTTTATCAATATCATATTCATCACCGAGGTCAAGCACAAGCTCACTGCCCTCGGGGTCATCACCGGAATGCCAGTACTGCTCCGGGTCATCATTGAGAATATGCTGACCCGTATGCTTTTCGTCAAGATGACGGTTATCGGTCATCACGGAATCCTCGGCAAGATTTTCATTGAATTCAATTTCAAGCTGTGCGCCCATTGAAAGCAATGCTTCAACATCGGTTTCGTTTATCTTACCCGTAGGCATGGGAGGAACATTGAGCAGGAAGCTTGCATTTGCGCCGACGGAATTGAAATAAATTTCCATAAGCTTTGAAAGCGGCTTTACGGTATATTGGTCACTTTCATGATAGAACCAGCCCTTGCGTATGGAAACATCCACCTCGGCGGGGTACCAGATAAGCTTATTGCAGTTCTTTATCTGCTTTCTGCTGCCGAGATCAAGAGCAGTGGGATTTATCTTTCTCGGAGGTTTTGAAACATCCGACTGGCTTTGTGCCTCAATAAGGGCGTGATTTGAATAATAATAGGGAACGACGCTCCATTCGCTCTTGCGGCAGACTCCTGCTTCGTTTCCGCACCAGCGTACATCGGGGCCGCAGACATTTATGGCGGCATCCGGCTGATATTTACGGATTATTTCATAATAGCTTTCCCAGTCATATTCCTGCTTTTTGCCGTTTGAACCTTCACCGCAGGCACCGTCAAACCAAAGGCAGAAAAGCTCACCGTAATTTGTGCACAGCTCCGTAAGCTGATTTCTGAAAAATTCATTATAAGCTTCGCCGGAGCCGTAGGTAGCTTCGTGTCTGTCCCACGGAGAAACATAAATACCGAATTTTATTCCGAATTCCTTACAGGCGGCGGCACACTCGGCAACAACATCGCCTTTACCGTCACGCCATTTGCTTGACTTAACGCTGTGGTCTGTATAGGCACTGGGCCAAAGGCAGAAGCCGTCATGATGCTTTGCGGTAAGGATAAGACCTTTCATACCCGCAAGCATACAAAGCTTAGCCCACTGACGGCAGTCGAGATTTTCGGGATTAAAAAGCTCCGGGTCTTCGTTTCCGCTGCCCCACTCGGAATCCGTAAAGGTATTCATTCCGAAATGGATAAATGAATAAAATTCCGTTTCCTGCCATTTAAGCTGTCTTTCGCTCGGAACAACGGAAGCGGCATATTTAACATAATCGGGAGTTTTGGACATAAGCATACCTCTCAGTTATGGGCAAACAACAAAAACCCATAATAATGTATTTTGTATATAATACCATCTTTTTACGCAGTATGCAACAAAATCTTGACATCAACGGCAAATTCATTTAATATTTAACCGGAGGTGTTCCGTAATATGAAATACTGTGATCTTGTAAATACAAAACAGGGCAGTGCATCAGTTCACCGTTTCAGCAACGGCAATACTCTGCCTCTCGTTCAGCTTCCTTTCGGCATGGCGGCTTTTGCCCCTCAGACCAGTGACGGTAATTTAAGGTGGTACTATCACCCGAAGGACCGTTCACTTGAAGGAATAAGGCTCACTCATCAGCCCTCTCCGTGGATTGCCGATTACGGCGCAATGTGCTTTCTGCCTCAGACCGCTCCCCTTGCGCTGGGCGGAGAAGAACGCTGGTCGGGCTTTCGCCCTCAGGATGCAATTCTCAAACCGTTTTATATGAAATTTGACCTGCTCCGTTCGGAGTCAGAAGTTGAAGTAACGCCCACCGAAAGATGTGCAAAAATCAGAGTATCCTTCCGCAGCGAAGGTGAAAACTTCTTCTCTGTTCTGCCCGTAAAAGACGATTACGGATACACATTCGACAAAGAAAAAAATGCACTTTATGCCGTTACGACCAACTGTGCAGGAGGAGAACACAAGGATTTCTGCGAATTTGTCGTTTTCAGCTTTCCCGAAGGCTCGGTTGACACCGACGAAATATATATCCACTCCGAAGACGGTATCGAAAAAGGAAACAACATCGGCGGAGAAAACACGGCAATTCACATCAGACTTAAAAACAAAGTCACCGAAATAAATCTTGCTTCCTCATATATTTCCTTCGAGCAGGCTGAAATAAGCCTTGAAAGAGAAATCGGCAAAAGGAGCTTTGATGAAGTCAAAGCCGAAGCCGAAAGCATCTGGGAAGAATATCTTTCACGCATTGAGATAGAAGCAAAGGACGAAAAGCAGTTAAAGACCTTCTATTCCTGTATGTACCGTGCTTTCCTTTACCCTCATAAATGCTCCGAAATAAATGCAGAGGGCGAAGAAATCCATTACTGCCCCCACGACGGTAAAATTTATAAGGGCGTAAGATTTACCGATAACGGTTTCTGGGACACATACAGAACTGTTTACCCCTTCTTCTCTCTTGTGGCAAAGGATGAACTGAAGCTGATGCTCAAATCCTATATCAACGATTACAGAGAATGCGGGTGGCTTCCGAGATGGATTTCCATAGGCGAATGCGGCTGTATGCCCAGCACCCTTGTTGACGCGGTTATATGTGACGGAGCCGTCAAGGGCTTCATTGATAAAGAAGACCTTGAAACGGCGCTTGAAGGCATGATAAAGCATTCCGTTAAAAATGCACCGGAAAGATATTTCGGCAGAAACGGTGCGGAAAGCTACTGCAGGCTCGGCTATGTTCCTTACGACGAGCAGAAGGAAAGCGTAAATCTCACTCAGGATGCCGCTTACGGTGACTGGTGCATTGCGGAAATTGCAAAGCTTCTCGGTAAAGATGAAATTGAAGCGGAATACAGAAAGAGAGCAAAGAATTACGCCAACATATTCGACCCGGAAACGGGCTTCATGAGACCAAAGGACAGCAAGGGCAATTTCAGACCCGACTTCACGCCCATAGGCTGGGGCAGAGATTACACCGAGGGCAGCGCATGGCAGAATTCCTTTGCGGTGCCTCACGACATGGAAGGTCTCGCCGCTCTTTACGGCGGTAAAGAAAAATTCCTAAAAATAGCCGATGAAATTTTCTCGACCGCTCCCGATTACAGAATTATCGGTTACGATTGTGAAATTCATGAAATCACGGAAATGGCCGCCGCTGATTTCGGTCAGTGTGCAATTTCAAATCAGCCGAGCTTCCACCTGCCTTATATTTTCTCGGAAATGGGCGATGTTGCCAAAACCGCTTATTGGGTTGAAAAGCTCTGCGAAGAAGCATTCTCATTTGAGGATGACGGATTCCCCGGAGACGAAGACAACGGCACCATGGCAATCTGGTATATCTTCGGCGTTCTCGGCTTTTATCCCTTCTGCCCCGGCAGACCGGATTTCGTAAAAGGTAAAAAGCAGGTCAGAAAGGCCGTAATTCTCGGCAAGGAAACCGACATTGATAAATTTGAAGGGAACAGGATTCCTTATGAATCCCTGATTTAACATGAAAAAGAAAGCATTCAGTGAAAAAAATTATCCGCCCAAATGCGAATACTGCTTTTTCGGCAGAGTCGCACCCGACGGAAAATCCGTATTATGTGAAAAGAAAGGCATAACCGGCATCGACGAAAGCTGCAGGTCATACAAATACGACGCTCTTAAAAGAACGCCGATGAAACAACCGACCGTAAGCTCAGCCGACCCTGCCGATTTTGAACTGTGATTATGAAAATCGAAAAAGAATTCGTATGTGAAGAATTACCGACAAGAAACTGTCACGCGTCAACAGTTCTCCCTCTCCCCGACGGAAATATCGTCTGCGCCTGGTTCGGCGGCTCAAGAGAAGGCAGAGATGATGTTGATATTTGGTACGCCGTAAAAGATAAAAACGGTTTTTCTCAGCCTCAGAAGCTCAGTGCCGACCCTGAAACCGCTCACTGGAATCCCGTTCTTTTCCTCAGAAAAAACGGAGAAATCTGTCTTTTCTTCAAGGTAGGAAAAAGAATAGCTTTCTGGAGAACATATATAAGCATTTCAACCGACGGAGGCAGAACCTTTTCCGAGCCCGAAGAGCTTGTCAAGGGCGACAGAAGCGGAGGGCGCGGCCCGGTCAAGAACAAATGCCTTCGTCTGAAAAGCGGCAGAATACTTGCCCCTGCTTCAACGGAGCACACAGGCTGGATATGCTTCACTGATATTTCCGATGATGACGGAAAAACCTGGAAAAAGAGCAAAAGAGTCAAAACCGAATACTGCCCGTCAATAATCAATTCGGGCAACGGTTTTTCCACAAATAAAATCCCCATGATTCAGCCCTCACTCTGGGAAACAGAGCCCGGCACAGTTCACATGTTTACAAGAACTGCGGCAGGAAAGATTTACAGAAGTGACAGCACCGACAGCGGCGAAACCTGGTGCAAAGCTTACCCGACGGATATGCCGAATAATAACAGCGGCCTGGACCTTGTTAAAACCCCCGACGGTAATTTATATCTCGTTTCAAATCCCGTTTCGGAAAATAAGGGCAAGCGCTCACCGCTCACACTTTCCGTTTCCCGTGACGGAGGAAAGAGCTTTGAGCTTGTCACCGTTCTTGAGGATGAACCGGGCAAGGAATTCTCATACCCGGCAATTGAATATTATAACGGTGCTTTACACATAACCTACACCTGGAAAAGGCACAATGTGGTTTATGTAAAGGTTACATTATAATGAAAGAAAAAGATGCAGATAAGGCTTAATGCCGTGTCTGCATCTTTAATGTTATTCAATTTCAGTCTTTATTGACTTCGATTTTTCCGTAAAGTGAAGCTGACGAGTCACTTCTGGGCTCTCTTGCGGGAGCAGCGGGAGCATCGTTTGAATAGCTCTTGCCGCCTCTGCCTCTGTTATAACCGCCCTTATTGTAACCGCGGTCTCTGTTATAGCTGCCGCCGTTGGTGGGCTTAACGCCGTCTTCAAGGGTAATTACGACTTTACGGTCATCGTCACTGCCGACGGAATGAGAGGTAACGCCTTCAATCTCCTGAATTGTCGTATGGATAATACGGCGCTCATAGGGATTCATGGGCTCAAGCACAACATTTCTGCCGTACTTTCTTACCTTTGCCGCATTCTTCTTGGCAAGGGAACGGAGAGTTGCTTCTCTCTTTTCTCTGTAATTTCCTACATTAATGGAAACTCTCTTGTATTTGTCACATTCTCTGTTGACAACAAGACGAACAAGATACTGAATAGCATCAAGGGTTTCGCCTCTTCTGCCGATAACAGAGCCGTAATCTTCACCGCAGTTGATATCAAAGCGGAGATCCTCATTCTCAACCTGAGCATTTATCTCGGCATTCTCAACACCGAGGCTGTTGAGAATAGTAAGGATATATTCTTTGACAGCGGCAAATTTGTCCTCTTCAACTTCGTATGAAGCCTTTACCTTTGCGGGTGAACCGCCGAAGAGACCGAGAGTCTTCTTTTTGGGCAGCTCGAGAACTTCGATTTTGATATCTTCAATGCCTTCGGGAGCGCAAAGCTCTTTTAAGGCTGCATCTTTTGCTTCATCAACTGTATTTCCGATACCGATTGCTTCTTTTATCAAGGTCTCACCACCTGAATTACTTTTCTTTATTTGATGCTGCGATTTTGATGTTGTTTTCTCTTGAACGGCGTTCAACCGTTTCGTCAACCATTACTCTGGCAAGCATTTTCTTCGGGCTGTAAAGCCGACCGATAACAATACTGCTAATAAGACCGAACACACTGGAAACAATCCAGTAAATACCGATACCCGCTGGATACTGAACAACAAAATAAAGTGACATTGCCGCAGTAAGCACTGTCATGCAGCCAAGTGATTTGTTTGCACCGGGGGTTGTGTTGGTCTGCTTCTGCTTAAGCATTGAGTAAACACTTGTGCCTATCGTTGAAAGCAGTGAAAGCACGGGAATGAGCCAGATAAGTCCTATGGGCTGACCCTTGGGAACGGTGCCGAGAGAAATGCCAAAGACGCTGAAATTAACGGATTTAATAAGAGAAACTGTTTTTTCCGAAACGCCGGCAAGGTCTATTTTACCGATATTTTCGATAATATAGAGCTCGATAAGTCTCGTATTCTTCAGTTCAATTCCTGACGATTCGGCAAACTTTGTGAATGAAGTTTTGAGAATTTCAAGTTCAGCGTCACTGATGTGAAGGAAATTGCTGAGAGGATAGTAAATAACACCGATAAGGCCGAAGAGAAGGATAAACTGAATTGCCATGGGTGCACAGCCGCCGCCCATGGGATTAAAGCCCTCTCTCTGATAAAGAGCCTGTGTTTCTTCCTGGATTTTCCTCTGATCGCCCGCATACTTTTCCTGAATTTTGCGGATTTTGGACTGGATTCGCTGAGTTTTTACCATACCCTTCTGCTGACTGATTGAAGAAGGTATCATTATAATCCTTGTAAACAGTGTAATAATCACTATAAGGACTGCATAGTTATGAATTCCGAGGCTGAATAAGCCGTAAAGAATCCATCCGAAGGGAACACCCAGCAATTCATAAAAATTTTCCAAATTACTTTTCCTCCGAGTGTTTTGAGTGTTTCTGTTTTTTCGGCGGCACAGGATCATAACCGCCGGGGAAGAGAATATTGCATCTCATTAGCCTTAAAACCGTCAGCACGGTACCTTTGAATGCACCGTGAACCTCAATGGCTTCAATGGCATACTGGGAACAGGTCGGGTAATACCTGCACATTGGCGGAAAAAGAGGAGATATTTTTCGTCTGTAAAAGCGAATGCCGGCAAGAAGAAATTTTTTCATCGTGCCTTCTCCTTCTTATCTGATGATGCCGAGCTCTGTAAGCTGAGTACGCATAACCCCGGCAACATCTGTGGATTTGGCTTGTTTGGTTTTGAATCTCGCAACAAAAACAAGATCCCACCCCGGGGCACATTCATCCTTCAGCGAGGAGAAAGCCGCCCGTATAACACGGCGGCATCTGTTTCTCTCCACTGCACTGCCCAGCTTTTTGGATGTGGTTATACCAATCCTTGAGCAGTTGCCCCTGTTACGGACAGCATAGGTAACAAGCAAAGCGGATGACCGCGACTTGCCTCTGCCGTAAGCACGGTGAAAATCGGTATTCTGCTTTAATGTTACGGTTTCAGACATAACTTATGCCGATCAGTAAGTAAGCTGCTTTCTGCCCTTTGCTCTGCGGCGGGCGAGAACCTTACGGCCGTTTCTGTCTGCCATTCTCTTGCGGAATCCGTGCTCCATCTTGCGATGACGCTTTTTGGGCTGATAAGTTCTTTTCATAAATCTTGACCTCCGTTCACTGTTGAGTTATGGAATCAAATCTTCGGCTTTACCCGATGCAGAAGATTTAATTTAGAAATGACCCGGGAAATGGGCATAACTCACCCATAGTCCTCGGAGTACTAATTATAATACAAGTATAGTGTAAAAGTCAACATTTTTTTCGTGAAGATGAAAATTCCTTTAATTTCATCTTGAAATGTTTTTTCATTTGTGATATATTCACGATACATCATTATTGATTAGAATGGATAAAAATCCCCTCACAGGCAAATATTCGTTTAACCTAAATTTTGTCCGGGCCTTCCCCAAGCCCGTTAAATCCCGCCTTATCTTAAAGAACATCAACTTGACAAGGAGAAAGAAATGGAATCATTAAAGGAAATGTGGGGTCTCGTGTGCGAAGAGCTCAAGCGTTCCCTGAATGATGTTATTTACAACATCTGGTTCGCCCCTCTTGAGATCGTCAGCTTCGACGGCGAAAAAGTTGAAATAGCCGTCAGTGAATTCAAAAAGACAACAATCGAAAAGCAATTCGGAAATGAACTTGCCGCCGCTTTCAGAAATGTTCTCGGCTTTGACCCGGAAATATGCATGATTGACCCCGTTAAGGCTGCGGAAAAGCAGGAAGCAAAGGCAGTTGCCGAGCAGGCGGCAACAGAGAGCGACAAAAACACATTTGCAACCTTTGTTGTCGGTTCATCAAACAGATTTGCATACGCCGCCGCAAAAGCCGTTGCAGAGGACCCCGTTGTTGCGTACAATCCCCTCTTTATTTACGGTTCCTCGGGTCTTGGCAAAACTCATCTGCTTTGCGCCATAAGAAATGCTATTCTCGAAAGGAATCCCAACGCAAAGATAATTTTCACTCGCGGTGAGGATTTTGCAAACCTTATTATTGACGGAATCAAAAAAGGTAATATGAATACGGTGCATGAGCATTTCCGCAACTGCGACGTGCTTCTTGTTGACGATATTCAGTTCATTGCCGGCAAGCAGTCAACCCAGGAAGAGTTTTTCCACACCTTCAACGCTCTTACAGCCGACGGCAAGCAGATAGTTCTTATTTCGGATTCAACACCTAAGGACATCGCCGTTCTTGACGAAAGACTGCGCACCCGTTTTGAGCAGGGCCTCATTGCGGATATTCAGCCGCCTGATTTTGAAACAAGACTTGCCATCGTTCAGCGCAAGGCGGAAACTCTCAACCTTGATTTACCCACCGACATTGCAGAATTCATCGCAAAGAAAGTAAAAACAAACATCCGTCAGATCGAGGGTGCTGTCAAAACAATTCACGCCCTTGTAAATCTCGGCGAAGAAAACATAAGCATCCGTATGGCTCAAGAGGCACTCAAAGACTTTGCAAGCGAAGGTCTTCCCGTTTCCGAGGTCGTTAACAAGCTCATTTCCGAAACAGCAAGAACCTACGGCGTACTTGCCGCTGATGTTGTTTCAATGAAAAAGGATGCAAAAACGGCAAAAGCAAGACAGGTTGCGATTTATGCAATCAGACAGTGCACCGAGCTCACCCAGCAGGAAATCAGTGAATTTTTCGGCGGAAGAGACAGAACAGCAATCCATTATTCATTAAGAAAAACAGAAGAGAGCGTTGAAAGAGACCCCTCTCTTCGCAAAATAGTTGAAAACATTATCAAAAACGCCAAGGAGCAGTAATCCATGGGATTTTTCAATAAACTCAACAAAGGCCTTAAAAAGACCCGTGACAGTATGTCCGGTGCCATTAACTCGGCTCTTTACGGAAAAAATGAAATCGACGACGAATTTTATGATGACCTTGAAGAGATACTTATAATGGCGGATGTAGGTGTCACCACATCCGAAGAAATCGTTTCAAAGCTCAGAGATGTTGTATTCAAAAAGAATCTTCACCGCGCAGACGATGTTAAAAAGGAAATAAAGAATATTGTTTCCGATATACTCTCCGGCGGAGAAGAGATCGACATGATAACAATTCCCTCCGTTATCCTTGTAATAGGCGTAAACGGAGTCGGCAAAACCACATCAATCGGCAAGCTTGCCGCCATGTTCAAGTCAGAGGGCAAAAAAGTCATTCTCGGTGCCGCCGACACTTTCAGAGCCGCCGCCATTGACCAGCTTGAAATCTGGGCAGACAGAGCAGGCGTTGAAATAGTCAAGCATAAGGAAGGCGCAGACCCTGCCGCCGTTGTCTATGACACCATTGAGGCAGGCAAGGCGAGAAACGCCGATATTATCATCTGCGACACGGCAGGAAGACTTCACAACAAGAAAAATCTTATGGATGAGCTGAATAAGATTTACCGTATAATGGACAGACAGCTTCCCTACGCCGACAGAGAAATTCTTCTTGTTCTCGATGCAACCACGGGTCAGAACGCAGTAAATCAGGCAAAGGAATTCCTTGACTGTGCCGAAATCACGGGCATTATCCTCACAAAGCTTGACGGCACCGCAAAGGGCGGCGTTGTGCTTGCAATCAAAAACGACCTTAAGGTTCCCGTTAAATTCATCGGTGTCGGTGAAGGCATTGACGATATGAGACCGTTCATTCCCAAAGATTTTGCCGAAAGTCTTTTTGAGGCAAAGGAAAAGGACGAGGACTGATATAATGGATTATATTATAGCAACTCACAATATGAAAAAAAGGGATGAGCTTTGCCGCATCCTTTCCCCTCTCGGTATCAACATTCACCTTGCCGAAGAGCTCGGCATTGAGCTTACGGATGTTGAAGAAACGGGAACGACCTTTGAGGAAAACGCATTTCTCAAAGCCGACAGCGGATGCAAAGAAAGCGGGCTGCCCTGCATTGCCGATGACTCCGGTCTTGCCGTTGATTATCTTCACGGCGCACCCGGAGTTTACTCCGCAAGATATTCCGGCGGACACGGAAATGACGAAATGAATAACGACAAGCTTCTTCAGGAGCTTGTCGGTGTTTGTGACGAAGAAAGAACAGCGGCTTATGTCAGCGTAATCTGCTGTGTTTACCCCGACGGCACAAAGCTTATGACCAGAGGCGAATGCAAAGGCCGGATAGGTTACGAGCGTATCGGAAACGGCGGTTTCGGCTACGACCCGCTGTTTTTCCCGGAAGAATATAATTATGAAAAGAGCATGGCTCAGTTGACCGCAGAGGAAAAAGATAAAATCAGCCACAGAGGTGCTGCCCTCAGACTTCTTGCGGACAAACTCGGAGAGAATAAATGACAGGAAAAGAAAGAGCACAATTCAGAGCTCAGGCAAATACCCTTGAGCCCGAATTTCAGATCGGAAAGGGCGGAATGTCCGACGGACTTATTGCCCAGACTCTTGATTCATTCAAGACCAAAGAGCTTATTAAGCTTAAGGTTCTGCTTGACTCGGCACCGGAAACGCCCAGAGAATTTGCCGACAAACTTGCCGCCGCTACTGGCAGCGAGGTAATTCAGGTTATCGGCGGTGTTATCGTTCTGTATAAAGAAAACACCGAAAAAGATAAAAAAGAGAAGAAAAAGCCCGCAAAGAAAACAAAGCCGCTCGCCAACGTAAAAGCGAAAAAGGCCGCAGCGGCAAAAAAAGAAGCAGAGCTAAAAAAGGAAAAGCGAAACTTCTACGCAAAAAGAGGCTCAAATCAGAAATCCTCAAAGTATTAAACACCGTTTTTCGGAAACGAAGGAGCAAGGATGGCTAAAAACGAGGGCATCAAGCCCGTTGCACAAAACAAAAAAGCATATCACGAATACTTCGTTCTCGAAAAATACGAGGCAGGAATTGAGCTTTTCGGAACGGAGGTCAAATCAATCCGTCAGGGCAAAGTAAATCTCAAGGATTCATGGTGCTCAATAAAAGACGGTGAAATCTTCGTAAACGGTATGCACATAAGTCCCTACGAGCAGGGCAACATTTTCAACAGAGACCCCATGAGGGCAAAAAGACTTCTTCTTCACAAAAAGGAAATCAGACAGCTTTTCGCAAAGACAAAGCAGGAAGGGCTGACCGTCATTCCCCTCACCCTCTATTTCAAGAACGGAAGAGCCAAGCTTGAAATAGGACTGTGTAAAGGCAAAAAGCTTTACGATAAACGTGAGGTTGCGGCAAAGAAAGAAGCACAAAGAAACATTGAACGCTCAATGCGTCAATAATACACGGGGATGAAAGGATTTCGACGGGGAATCCGAGCCCGGATAAGCGAGTAGCGGTGCGGAACCGCTATAAAATCCGTAAACTTAAAAATAAACGACAACAATACAGTTGCTCTTGCTGCTTAAATAGCAGCCGTCTCTGTGCGGAATACTGCGGCCGCATAAGAGGCGTCGATCAGCAGTGAACGTGAACAGACAATGACGGATAGTCTGTCATGAATAATCCGCCTACTGAAACAGCAAGCCTGACCGCCGGCGTGCTGCAGAGGGAATGTCAAAAGACGGGATACACTCGTAGAAAGTCCCTGCAAAGGTTTTTCGGACGCGGTTTCGATTACCGCCATCTCCACCAAAAAGCAAAAGTCTTGAAATGCGTTAATATATAAGGAAATCCCTTGTGTTCAACGGTTTCAAGGCTTTCTTTTTGTGTTTAACTCTGCACAACTATACACAACTTTCCGTAACTTTTGCAGACAATCATGTATATAAGAGTATTAAATCTGTTATTTAAATATCACTCGATATTGGAAATATACAACCACATATTCATACAATACTCATTGCAATTTTTATTTCGGTGTGATAAAATTCAATATGGAATTAAAACCGTATCGGAAAGGGTGATATATAAATGAAAAAGAATGTTGTTGCCGCAATTACGGCTGTAATTGCGGTATGTGCTCTTGCTGTGGGTGGAACTCTGGGCTTCAAGGCACTGAAAAAGGCACCGGACCCGGAGCAGACAAGTGAGAGTGTTACGGAGTTATCCGTCAGCGATGAAATCACAAGTGTTACGGAGCCGTCACTGACGGTTGAGGAAAGCACAACCGAAGCAACGAGCCTTACGGAAATCATGAAAACAACGGCGGCAAAAACCACAAAGGCACTCACGACCATAATTACAATGGGTAATGAAGAAAACACAATGCAGGCGGCTGTTGTTGAAAACGCCACCGTTCCCGTGCTTGACGAAAACAGTATGTCAAAGGGAAAGGCCGTTATTGAAGAACCTGCGCCGGATGCTCCGCTGCCTAAGGATATGTACATTGCCGGCTTACAGAGCTCGGGCTTCAATGTAACGGGTCTTAAGGGATTCATTTACAATAATGATACCGACCCTGCATGTATACAAAAGAATTTCGGTTATAACGTACTTTATGATGCAGGCGCAAACCTTATAGATTTCAGTATTGAAACCGCCCGTTTCAAATTCAATTATGACGGCAAAGCCTATATGATTCAGGTCTGGAAGGGTCAGTACATTTCCGGTGATATAGGTACAGTCGGCGGTGAAGTCGGAATTTACACAAGAAAAGAAAATAAGGTTTCTGCAATCGGTCATTATGACTGTGCAAAAGAAAATGACTGGCTTGATATGGAAATGACCGTACTCTGGGACGAAAAAGGCGACGGAAACTATCTGCCGCAGTTTACGAGAAAGTACGCAAAGCACTGGTGGGAAACCGGATATGTTGACGGTCAGCTTGCAAATAAAAAGGATTCCTCTCCCCTTCGCATTCTCTGCAGAATGACAATGAAGGACACGACCCAGGCAGAAGCCTTTGAAAAGGCACTGGCGGCAGAGGGAATGAAGCCCGTTGAAAAATTTGACCCCACTGTAAAAGACACCTTCAGAAGATACGGCAGAGACATCATTTTCATCTGGCAGGATGTAAGATAAAACATGAATTCGGGAGGACTTACAATGCAGATATTCACAAAAATAATTGCGGCAATTTCGGCACTGCTTTTCTCAATCGCCGGTCTTAACCCCTCAGTTATGAATTTCACCGAAGGAAAGGCAATTATTCCTCACAGACAGAATTACAGATTTGACAACAGCAAGCTGCTTATCGGCGGCTATTACGGCGGCGAAGGGCTTGCCGAGCTCGCCTCACAGGCAGGAATTGATTTTATTATTGAAAGCAATCCCACCGACGCGGAGCTTGACGAATATTATGAAAAGGGCATCGGCATGATTGTCGGCGGATACAGTCTGAACAGACTTTACGGCAATGCCGACGAAAATCTTGCCGCAAGCTGGATAAACCTCAACAAAGCAACTTATAAGGACCACCCGGCAATCTGGGGCGACGACCTTATTGACGAGCCTACGGCTGCCTGCTATGATGTGCTTGAAAAAGCAAATAAGAGCTACCGTGCCGCATTCAATGACAGAATGTGCTTCATCAATCTTTTCCCGATTTATGCAAACAACGAACAGCTCGGCGAAGAGCCTCAGCTCACACTGCTTCAGAAAATACTGCTGCTCTTTACCGACCAGTCCACGGAAACAACGGACAAATATAAAAGATACGTTTCCGATTATATTAACAAAATCCGCACCGACTACATCTGCGTTGACATTTACCCTTATTCTTCCGATGTTGACGCAAGAGGAAACGAAGTAAAATCAACAGGCAAATGGTATCTTCGCAACCTTGATATTCTTGCAGAGGCCTGCCGTGAAACAGGCAGAGATCTCTGGGTCATCACTCAGGCGGCGGGAGAAACAAAAGACGGTAAAGAAAACAGCGGCTCACCCCGTTTCTGCGACGAGGTTTCCGACATAAGCCAGCAGGCATTCGCAAGTCTTGCCTTCGGCTCAAAAGCAATCATTCACGGCGAATTCGCAAACAAGGGCTGGTGGAATCTTGATTCTCACATGATAAATGCGGAAGGAAAGCCCACGGAAACCTATTATTCCGTAAAGACGGTCAACGAGTGGATGAAGGCCTTTGCCGAAGAATACGGCAAATACACTTACAGGAGCACATATCTTATCAATAAGTTAAAAATTGCCGGATTCGACAGAGGTACCCTTGAAACAACCGTTGAAAGTGAAAAAATAAACATCTGCACAACAAACGGTCTGCTTGTCGGCACATTCAGCGGTGAAAACGACAGCAAGGCATATATAATCACCAATATGGAAGAACTCAACAACAATGTTACTGCAAAGGCAAAATTCACGGTTCCCGACGGCAAAACAGCCGTTATTTATCAGCAGGGAAAAACCGCAAGCTTTGCCGGCGGTGAAGAAGTTGAGCTGACATTAACAGCCGGAGAAGGCGTTTTTGCAACAATCAAATAACTTTAACCGGGATGCGTTTTGCCTTTGCAGAATGCATCCTTTTACTTTACATCTATATATGCTGATTTTTATTGCACTTTTTTGTTGAAAAGTCGCATTGACTTTTTCAGAGACATAGGGTATCATATAGGCATAAATTATAATGCGGGAGTTTTTGGTATGTTAAAAAACGAAGAAAAATCCATGGAAAAAATCGTTGCCCTTTGCAAGAACAGAGGCTTTATTTTCCCCGGCAGTGATATTTACGGCGGACTTGCCAACACCTGGGATTACGGCCCTCTCGGCACAAGAATGAAAAACAATGTAAAGGACACCTGGCGCAAGAGATTCATTCAGGAAAGAAAGAACAGCTTTGAGGTTGATGCAGACATTCTCATGCACCCCAGAGTTTGGGAAGCCAGCGGCCATGTTGCCAGCTTTTCCGACCCTCTGCTTGACTGTAAAGAATGCAAAATGCGTCACAGAGCCGACAATCTTATTGACGACTTTGACCCCGATGCTCATGCCGACGGAATGACAAAGGAAGAAATGTTTGAGTACATCAAGGCTCATTCAATTCCCTGCCCCCATTGCGGCAAGCATAATTTCACCGAAATCAGAGAATTCAACCTTATGTTCCAGACATTCAGAGGCGTTACCAACGACTCCAAGAGTGCCATTTATCTCCGCCCCGAAAACGCTCAGGGCGAATATGTAAACTATCTCAATGTTCAGCGTTCCATGAGAGCAAAGCTTCCTTTCTCAATCGGTCAGATAGGCAAAGCTTTCAGAAACGAAATCACTCCCGGTAATTTCACCTTCAGAACAATCGAGTTCGAGCAGATGGAATTCCAGACCTTCTGCAAGGAAGGCACTGACACCGAGCTTTATGAATATTTCAAAAACTACGGTCACAAGTATTACGAAGATCTCGGCATACCCGCAGAGCATCTTCGCTTCCATGACCATGAAAAGCTCGCTCACTATGCAAAAGCAGCCTGCGATATAGAATTTCTCTTCCCCTTCGGCTGGGGCGAGGTCAACGGCACACACAACAGAACGAACTTTGACCTTACCAGACATCAGGAATACAGCGGAAAGAACCTTGAGTATCTTGACCCCGAAACCAATGAGAAATTCATTCCTTTCATAATTGAATCGACCTACGGCCTCGACAGAACCGTTCTTGCTCTTCTCTGTGAAGCTTACGATGAAGAAGTAATTGACGCAGAAAAGAACGATGTAAGAGTTGTTCTTCATCTGAGCCCCGCAGTTGCTCCCTTCAAGGCCGCCGTTCTTCCCCTTTCAAAGAAGCTCAGCGATGACGCACTCAAGGTTTACGAAAAGCTGTCAAAGAAATTCATGACAGACTTTGACGAAACAGGTTCAATCGGCAAGCGTTACCGCCGTGAGGATGAAATCGGAACTCCCGTATGTATTACCTTTGACTTTGATTCTCTTGAAGACAACTGCGTAACCGTCAGAGACAGAGACACAATGCAGCAGGAAAGAATTTCCATTGATTCACTTGAAGATTATATCGCCGCAAAAATTACTTTCTGAATTATCGGGAGCGGCAATACCGCTCCTTTTTAATACACTGCAACAGGAGGACAACCATGGTTAATTTTACCGAAACCGTTTTGCGTGACGCAAACCAGTCTCTTATAGCCACTAGAATGCCTTTCTCCGCATTCGAGCCCATTCTTGCCGAAATGGATAAGGCGGGTTATTATTCACTTGAATGCTGGGGCGGAGCTACATTTGATTCCTGCCTCAGATACCTTAACGAAGACCCCTGGGAAAGACTGCGCAAAATCAGAGCAGCCTGCCCCAACACAAAGCTTCAGATGCTTTTAAGAGGTCAGAATATTCTCGGTTACAAGCATTACCCCGATGATGTTGTTCGTCTTTTCGTCAAGAAAAGCGTTGAAAACGGCATTGATATTATCCGTATTTTTGATGCCCTCAACGATGTACGCAACATCGAGGTTGCCGTTGACGAAACACTTAAAAACGGTGCTCACGCCTCCGGAACAATATGCTACACCTTAAGCCCCATCCACAACCTTGAAAACTATGTAAAGCTTGCAAAGCAGATTGAAGGTCTCGGCGTTCAGTCACTCTGCATCAAGGACATGGCCGGAATCATGAGCCCCAAAGAAGGCTATGAGCTTGTTAAGGCACTCAAAGAAAACATTAAAATTCCCGTTGTTGTTCACACTCATTCCACTACGGGTCTCGGCTATATGACCCTGCTCAAATGCGTTGAAGCCGGTGCAGATGTAATTGACACCGCCATTTCCTGCTTCTCCGGCGGCACATCACAACCCGCAACGGAAACTCTGGTATATACACTCAGGCAGCTCGGCTATGATGTTCCGGTAAATGCCGATGTATGCAAAAAAATCAACGATTTCTTCAAGCCCTACCGCAACGCCGCTCTCAAAGAAGGAATGCTTAACCCCGTAGTTATGGGTACTCAGACCGACGCTCTGACCTATCAGATTCCCGGCGGTATGCTTTCAAACCTTGTTGCTCAGCTTACGGCTCAGAACAAGCTTGATAAGCTTGACGAAGTTCTGCTTGAAACTCCGAGAGTCCGTGAAGACCTCGGCTATCCTCCCCTTGTTACTCCCATGAGCCAGATGGTCGGTGTTCAGGCCACCGCCAATGTACTTGCCGGTGAAAGATACAAGAACATTTCTAAGGAAGTCAAGAGCTATATCAAGGGCGAATACGGCAAAGCACCCGGCATGGTCAGCGAAGAGCTTCAGAAGCTTGTTCTCGGTGACGAAAAGCCCATTGAAGGCAGATATGCCGACACTCTTGAACCCGGTGTTGAGGCGGCAAGAGCATATCTCGGTGACAGAGCCACCTGCGACGAAGATGTTCTTTCCTATATAGCCTTCCCAACTCAGGCCGAAGCATTCTTTGACAAGCGTGACGCAAAGAAGAAAAACACATTTGCTTACTCCATAAAGAAAGTTGACTGAGGTGAAGTAAATGAACGCTGTATCTGCTCCCGTTGCCCTTGCGGCATCAACTTACACCCCCGATACCGTTCTCGGTATCTCCGAAGGTCTGCTCGTTTCACTTATCGGCATCCTTGTCGTTATGTTTGAGCTTGCACTTCTTGCAATATTTATTCTCCTTATGGCAAAGGTCTTTAAGCTCTCCGGAAAATTCGGAAAGAAAAAAGCTGAGGAACCCAAGGCTGTACCCACCAATGTGATTACCGGTATTCCCCTTCCCGAAAACAATTCCCGGGGCAAGCTTGACCTTATTGATGTTGATGAGCCCACCGCCGCCGTAATCATGGCCATTGTCAGCAATCAGAGCGGCATACCTCTCAACAGACTCAGTTTCAAATCCATAAAAAAGCTGGAGGATAAATAAATGAAATACATTGTTACACTTAACGGCAAAAACTATGAGGTAGAGGTTGAAGAAACCGACGCCGTGATCACCGCCGTAACAGATGCCGCTCCCGTTCAGGCTGCACCCGCACCTGTTGCCGCCCCTGCCGCTCCCGCTGCCCCCGCCGCAGCATCCGCACCCGCAGCTGACGGAACAAAGGTTCCCGCTCCCATGCCCGGAACCATTCTTTCCGTAAATATTGCCGTGGGTCAGGCAGTCAAGCCCGGTGATGTTATTATGATACTCGAAGCCATGAAAATGGAAAATGAAATAGTTGCTCCCTGCGGCGGCACAATCAAACAGATTACCGTTTCAAAGGGCTCAACAGTCGAAACCGATTCCGTACTCGCAATCATAGGCTAAGGAGGGCGGAAATGAGTATTGTCAATATTTTATCCGGTCTGTGGGCAAGCTCCGGCTTCTCACAGCTCTTCACGGGTGACGGATGGAAAAACCTTGTGATGATTGTTGTCGCTCTGGTTTTCCTCTTCCTTGCAATTCATCCGAAATTCAGATTTGAGCCTTTGCTGCTCGTACCCATTGCTTTCGGCATACTTCTTGCCAATATGCCCGCAACGGGTCTTATGGATGACCCTGCCGGACTTATGGATGCAACGCAAAAGGTTGCAGGCGCTCACTGGTACGAAGACGGTGTTCTGAGGCTGATTTATGCGGGCGTTAAAAGCTCGATTTTCCCCTGCCTTATTTTCCTTGGCATCGGAGCCATGACCGACTTCGGTCCCCTGCTTGCAAACCCCATCAGCCTTCTTCTCGGTGCGGCGGCACAATTCGGTATTTATGTTGCCTTTATGCTTGCCATTGCAATGTCAAAAATTACCGGCGGCGCAGTTGCTTTCACAGCCGGTGAAGCCGCAGCCATAGGCATAATCGGCGGTGCAGACGGCCCGACCGCCATATTCACCGCTTCAAAACTCGCACCGCATCTGCTGGCTCCCATCGCTCTTGCCGCTTACTCCTACATGGCTCTCATTCCTCTTATTCAGCCCCCTATTATGAAGGCACTCACCACCAAGAAGGAAAGAGAAGTTGAGATGAAGCAGCTTCGCACGGTCAGCAAAACGGAAAAAATCATTTTCCCCATTGTTGTTTTCATCATTGTTGCACTGCTGATTCCCGATGCCGCATCTCTTATCGGCTTCCTTATGCTCGGCAACCTCTTTAAGGAATGCGGAGTTACCGACAGACTCAGCGACACGGCTCAGAATTCACTGACCAACATTGTCACCATTATGCTCGGCACCACCGTCGGCGCAACGGCAAACGGTCAGGATTTCATTCAGCTTAAAACAATTCTCATCGTTTTCCTCGGTCTTGTTGCATTCAGCTTTTCAACCGCAGGCGGCGTACTTTTCGGCAAGGTTCTCTATCTTGTTACAGGAGGAAAAATCAATCCTCTTATCGGCTCGGCCGGCGTTTCCGCCGTTCCCATGGCCGCCCGTGTTTCACAGGTTGAGGGCAGAAAATACAACCCCAAGAACTTCCTTCTCATGCACGCCATGGGTCCCAACGTTGCGGGCGTTATCGGCTCCGCAGTTGCGGCAGGCTTCATGCTGCTGATGTTTAATCACTGATATTTTTCAGCTCCCGTAATTCAAAACGATTTCGGGAGCTGAGTTTTTTTGTATAAATTGTTGAGATTTGGAAATCAAGGTGATATAATAATAAAATAATTGATATAAAACAAAAACGGATGTGAACATCGGTTTGAAAAAGCAGACAGTATTTCAGATAATAACAATGTTTGTTTCACTTTTGCTGGTTATTTTCGCATACGACTATATTGTCGGTGCGGGCACGGTTTTCAAAGGGCAGATAGAGGGCGAAATAATCAGGGCAAAAGTAATCAGGATCACCGATCAGGAATTTACAAACTCTTCGGGAAGCCCTCAACAGTTAACCGTCACTTTTACCGCTCAGGCTCAGAATACATCATTGAGAGGCAAGACCATCAATGTTATTCAGGAAATAGACAGATCATATGTTTTCAGCCCCCGTCAGGCCCGTCAGGGAGATGTTATCCTTGTAGAATCATATACGGAAAATAACGAAACTCAGTACTATTTCGGTGACTTTGTCAGAATAACGCCACTGATTATTCTCGCGGTTATTTTCTGTATTCTTGTTCTTGTATTTTCCCGTTCTCAAGGCTTCAAGACCCTCGTTTCCCTTGCACTTACCTGCCTTGCGGTGTTCAGTGTTCTGCTGCCCGCAATACTCAACGGTAAAAATATATATCTGTGGACAGTCATTGTTTGCCTGTACATCACGGTAATGACCCTGACAATTGTCAGCGGTTACGGCAAAAAAACTTTATGTTCAAGCATCGGCTGTATGAGCGGAGTTGCCTGTGCAGGTCTGATAACACTGATAACAGGTAATTTCCTCAATATGACCGGCTTGCTTGAAGAAGAATCAATATATCTTTATCAGCTCTATCCCGACAACCCCATTGACCTTAAAGCGATTATCTTTTCAATGATAACCATAGGTGCTCTCGGTGCGGTTATGGATGTTTCAATGTCCATTTCTTCATCACTTTATGAGCTTCGTCTTAAATCCCCGTCAATAACTCCGAAAGAGCTTATGCGTTCGGGTTTTACCATCGGCAGAGATATGATGGGTACAATGGTCAATACCCTTGTTCTCGCTTACATAGGCGGCGACCTTACCTGCATTTTGCTTCTTGTATCATACAACGCAAATATAGAACAGGTCATAAACAAAGAGGTAATTATTTCCGAGCTGCTTCAGGCACTTGCCGGCAGTATGGGAATGCTTCTCACCCTGCCCCTTACAAGCGCAGTCTGCGCAGCAATCTATTACGGGAGGTCAAAAGAAAATGCCCCTGGTAAAAATGAGCACTCTGCTCAATAAAGCAAAGGCGGAGGGCTACGCCGTAGGAAGCTTCAGTGTTGCCAACATGGAAATGGTTCTCGGTGTTCTCAAAGCCGTTGAAGAAACCAAAAGCCCCGCCATTATTCAGATAGCCGAGGTAAGGCTGAAGCAATCTCCTCTTGCTCTTATCGGCCCTCTCATGGTAGCCGCGGCAAAAAACTGCACAATGCCGGTTGCAGTTCATTTCGACCACGGTAAAACGGAAGAAAAAATAACCGAAGCACTTGAAATCGGTTTTTCAAGCGTAATGTTTGACGGCTCACATCTGCCGTTTGAAAAAAATGCCTGCATCACCGCAAACATCAAGGCCATTGCCGAAAAATACGGTGCCGACTGCGAGGGAGAAATCGGCTGTGTCGGCGGCAGTGAAGACGGCAGCGAAAACATTGCCGTAAACTGCACATCACCCGAACAGGCGGCGGAATTCGCAAGGATAACCAAGGCAGATGCCATAGCCGTTGCCATAGGTAATGCCCACGGCAATTACAAGCACACGCCGAAGCTTCGTTTTGACATACTTGAAAAGACGGCTGAGCTTGTTTCCGTTCCTCTTGTGCTTCACGGCGGCACGGGAATAGAGCCGGATGATTTCAGAAAATGCATTTCTCTCGGAATCCATAAGATAAATATTGCAACGGCGACCTTTGACAGTGTAGAAAACAGTGTAAGAAATTCATACGCAAAAGGCTCAATCAACGGCTACTATGACTTACAGGGTGCCGAGGTTGAGGGTGCATATAGAAACGCAATGAAACACATTGAAATTTTCGGCTGTGCCGGAAAAGGAATATAAGGAGTGTAAACAATGAGCATTATCAAGTTTGATGAAAAGAAGCCTCTCGATGTTATCCCAATCGGCAGAATAGCCATTGACTTCAACCCCACAGACATGAACAAGCCTTTGAGCGAAAGCAGTAATTTCAACAAATATGTCGGCGGCTCGCCCGCAAACATTGCCGTCGGTCTTGCAAGACTCGGCGCAAAGTGCGGCTTCATTGCCCGCGTTTCCGACGACCAGTTCGGTGACTATGTTGAAAACTATTTCAAGAATGACGGCATTGATGTTTCTCATGTTTTCAGATGCGAAAACGGTGAAAAGCTCGGCCTTACATTTACCGAAATCCTTTCCCCTACTCAGAGCAGCATACTTATGTACCGTGACGGAGTTGCCGACCTTCAGGTTTGTGTTGACGATGTTGACGAGGAATATATCAAGAGTGCCAAAGCAGTTGTCATTTCCGGTACCGCTCTTTGCACAAGCCCCTCAAGAGAAGCTGCTCTCAAAACTCTTTTCCTTGCAAAGAAAAACGGCGTATGCGTAATCTTTGACATTGATTACAGAAGCTACACATGGAAGAGCAAAGATGAAATTTCTCTCTATTATTCCATTGCCGCAAAGAACAGCGATATCGTTCTCGGCTCAAGAGAAGAATTTGACCTTACGGAAGCCATTGACGGCGTTTGCGCAACAGACGAAGAATCCGCAGCCCGCTGGTTCTCCTACGGCAACAAGATTGTTATTATCAAGCACGGCAAAGAAGGCTCCTGCGCTTATCTCAATGACGGCTCGGCTTATAAGGTCAAGCCCTTCCCCGTTAAGATGCTCAAGGGCTTCGGCGGCGGCGAGGGCTACGCCAGCGCATTCATTTACTCTCTGCTGAACGGCAAGGATATCAAGGACGCCCTTGAATTTGCCACCGCTTCCGCATCAATGCTTGTTTCCGCTCACAGCTGCTCGGCGGCAATGCCCTCGGCACAGGCCGTTCAGGAATTTATTGACGGTCTCAAGCCCACCTGCGGCGAAGTAATCGAAAAGCTGAAATAAAAATATATTTTACTTGTAATTTCCGCGGAAATAAAATATAATACATTCAAATTGAATTCAGGAGGATAAACCATGTCAGAAGAAACCAAAAAATACGGCGATGAAGCGTATGACATAATAAATTACGCTGCCAAAGAAGTGGGCTCAAGACTGCCCGGCTCCGACGGAGAAAAGAAATTCGTAAACCACATGGCCGACAAGCTCAAGGAGCTCGGCATAAACCCCGTTAAAGAAGAATTTGCCGTTTCACCCAGAGCATCAATCGGCGGTATTCCTTACGCCGGCTGGGCAGGAATCATTCTTTGCGTAGGTTCATATTTTGCCAGCAGCATTCCCGCTCTCTGGCTTGCTCTTGCCGGTCTCGGTGCAGCGGTAATAATCTGGCTCGTAGTCAGCGTTTTCCTTTATCATACCTGCTTTGATATGTTCTTCAAGCAAAAGGTTTCACAGAATGTTTACGGTGAGCTTCTTCCTGAAGACGGAAACTACGATTACACAATCATTCTTTCAGGTCACACCGACACAAGCTGGAACTGGAAACACTCGGAGCACGCCTTCAAATATAAAGACAAGCCCGCTCTCGGCATGATTGCCACCTTCGGTAAGGTCGGCTTCGGTGCAATCTGCTTCTTTATCATGGCTTTCTATTCAATTTTTGAAGCCGTTTACTATCTTGCTCTTCAGATTTTCAATGCCGAATGGGCACTTAAGGCTTATTACGTAATCACAAACGGTGCCGAGCAGTGCGCCGCCTACGGAATTTCCTCTGCCTTTGCAGGCGTTTATACCGTTATTCAGAATATCATGCTCTTTGCTCCCATTATCTGCGCAATCGGCTGCTTCTTTGTAATCATGTGGGCTGACCCCGACGAAAAGAATGCTTCCCGCGGTGCCATGGATAATGCCTCCGGTATTGCTCTGAGCTATGAAGTAATCAAATATTTCAAAGAAAATCCCGACAAGATGCCCAAGAACTGCCGTATAATCGACTTCAACTGCGGTTCCGAAGAAGCAGGTCTCAGAGGCTCAATCGCATTCACAAGACAGCACAAGGGCGAAGCTATTCTTGAAAACGCATGGAATATCAACATCGACTCTGTTGCCGATGAAGATTATTTTGAAGTTGTTATCAAGGACGACTGGCAGTTCACAAGATTTGACAAAGACCTTGAAAAGATGTTCAAGGACACCTTTGACGAGCTCGGTATCGAAAGCAAATCCGGCGGATGCATCCACAACCCCGTCGGCGGCTGTGACTCAACTCCCATGACAAAGGCCGGTGTCAAATCCGTTACCTTCGCCGCTCAGAATCCCGTACTTACCTGGTACTATCACACCTGGAGAGATATGCCCGAAAGATTCAGCGCCGATACGGTAGGCAAGGGCTTCGATGTTCTTCTCGGTGTTATTGACAAGATTGCCGCATTCCAGGAAGAAAACGGATTTAACGGTCCTCAGAAATAAACCATACACATACAAAAATTCCCGCTCAGACAAGTGAGCGGGAATTTCTATATCTCGGATACAATCACCTTTTACGGCTGAACCGGAACGGGATGACCCTCATTGGAGCACTCTATGCTGATGAAATTATTTCTTGCGGCATAAGCCCATTTCATACCGAAAATCTTACAGGCAGAGTCAACGGGAACATAAAGCTGATCTGCTTTGCCTCTGAAAACAGGTGCGTCAAGCTTAACTTCTCCTTTATCGGTCAAAGCAACATCACTGTTTTCGGTAAAGACTGCCGATTTACGGTAAACAGCCAATGTCATCTTTCCCTTTTCTCTTGTCACCTCTCCTCCGATAAAGGAAATCAGCGTACCGAAAGCGGCATACCATACTCCATCAACGCAAACGGGAGGAAGCTCGCTGGCACAAAGCCCGAGGTCAACACCCTTATAGAAAAGGCGTGTTCTGCCGGGGCCGAAAACGGGAGCAACACGGTAAGGTCTGATTTCGTCCTTATCCTTGTCAATGATGCACTCATCAAAAATTCTGCCGTCATCAAGAGCAGAAACAAAGCTTGCTTTATTTCCGTCAATTTCAACTATTGCATAGGCACTTACCTTTTCCTCCTGAGGATAAAAAGAGGCGTGCCAGATTTTATCACAGGTCTTTGTTCCGGGAGGATTGGCGTTTCCGTTACCCAGCTCATAGTGAACGGTTCCCTGTGAAGGTCTGTCAAAAAGCTCTTCATTCTTTATGGGAAAGCTTCTTGAAAAATTATGCTCGTGACCGGAAAAGAGAACATCGAGCTTTTCCATACATTCACGCATCATGGGATAGCCGTCATCATTGGAAAGATTGGGGCCTGCATAATAAATCGGAAAATGATAAGCACCGAACTTCCATGTTTTTTCAGATAAATCAATATCTCTGCTTGCCCATTCGTTTACAAGCTCCGGTTCGTTTACGCCGAAAACATTGAAATGAGCATTTCCGTAATCAAAGGAGTAGTTTTCAGTCTGCCAGCCCTCAGGGCCGTTTTTCGGGTAAGAATATTCATGCTGTGCGTTGAAAAATGCGGCAGGCTCGGCATAATATCTGTTAACCTCATTGGGAAAATAAAACTCAAAACCTCTGTTGTCGTGATTTCCGCAGCACATCATATAAGGAATATGCTCGATTATGCCTTTCATTCCCTCATACATGGCATTCCATTGAATTTCATGCTGACCGCAGTTTGTATTATCCCCTGCGGTAAAAATAAATCTTATATCGGGATTTTCGGCAAGAACCTTTTTGAGAAAAGCATTAAGAGCCGAATAGTCGGGATTATAATGGTCATCATCCTTCTGATGGTCTGAAATGGCAAGGAAACGGAATTTTGTCAGGCCATCTTCCTGGGTGGTGAAGCTGAATTCCTCACTGCGTACGGTATCACTTCCGCAGGTGTAGAAATACTTTGTACCCGGCTTAAGCCCCGTAAGATGAGCCCAGTGAATATTTGAGGTATTCACATCGCTCTTAAAGGGTTTTGTCAGAGCCTTTACGGTTAATTTTTCGCCGCCTTCGGAATAAAACTCAACATAACCCTCATCAACGGCAGTGCTTGTTCTCCAGGTAACTGCCATTGTTGTTCTCGGGTCATCGAAAATGCTTATCATAATATGGTCGGGGTTTTCCGCTGCAAATCTGTAATTAGGCTGTCTTTCCATTATATCTTCTCCAATTTGAAAAGTCTGACACCGTGAGGCTCAACCTCGGCTTCACCGGAAGCCTCAACGATTTTGTTTTCCCATAAATCGGTAATTTTTTCGTTGCCTGCATAATAGCCGATTTTTCTGACCTTGTCATCGGTATTGAAAAGTGCGGTGTAACGGCAGTTTTCGCCTTTTGACTGCCAGATAATTTCGCCTTTGCCGTCCTTTTCGTTTCTGACGGTCTGTCTGCCGTCAAAAGAGGTTTTCAGCATTTTGATAAGCTCTTTATTGGTGAAAAGAGAAAGGGTAAATTCATCACAATCCGTAAGCTCACAGCCAATCATAAGCGGTGAACGGAAAATGCTCCAGAGAGTCATTACGGTTTTCTGCTCCGCCTTTGTAAGCCTTGTCATTCTGCCTTCGTTGTCACAAAGTCTGATATGACCGAAGGGAAGCATATCACAATCGGGCCATGTGCCGCTTTTAACATAGCTCTGCCATTTAAGGCATCTGCCGAACATATCATATACCTTGCTCCAGTCATCCCAGAAGTCGCCCGAAATACGCCACATATTGGCGTTTTCGGCAAGATGAATATGCTCTTCAACGGGAGCGGGGCCGGGAGAAAGGGAAAGAACCATTTCTCTGCCGCATTTGTCAATGGCGGCACGCAGAGCCTCAATCTCGGCTTTTGCGGAATAAGGTCTTTCCGGGAAAAGTTCCGTATTTGCTATGTCGTCACATTTAACATAATCAACTCCCCAAGAGGCATAAAGCTCAAAGAGAGAATCATAATATTCGGCGGCACCTTTTTTGCTCATATCAACGGAATACATATCGGAATTCCAGGGGCAATAGGAGCTTTTATCGGCAATATCCGAAGCGTTAACACCGTCACATTTTATTTTGCAGCCGTTATCGGCAGCCTGACGGGGAATGCCTCTCATTATGTGAATACCGAATTTAAGACCGAGAGAATGAATATAATCGGCAATGGGCTTAAATCCCTTTCCGCCCGATGCAGACGGAAATCTTTCGGCGGCGGGAACAAGGCGTGAATATTCATCCATGCAAAGAGGCGCACCGTCATGATAATTATATCCGTCGGCGGTGGGCTCATACCACTGTATATCACAAACAATGTATTCCCAGCCGTATTCTTTCAGATTTTTCGCCATATAATCGGCGTTTTTCTTCAACTGTTCTTCATTGACGGAATCGCCGTAGCAATCCCAGCTGTTCCAGCCCATGGGAGGAGTTTTTGCAAAATCCACGAACATATTATTCATCCTTTCCGTAAACCTGAATGCCGAAAGCGGCACAGGTAGTAAACTCTGTCAGACCTTCAAGCTTTTGCTGATCTTCTCTGCCTGTTTTATAATAGTAAGGGGTCATTCTGAAAAGATTCAATATATCTTCGCTGTTATCAAATACAAGTTCGCTGCGTATCTCTCTGTATTCTTTAAGGGTAAAACCGTTTACATCAGCTTCGGGATGCTCGTTAAGATAAGGCTTATCATAAACGGCGGCTTTGAGTGAAAACAGATGCTCTTCAAGAGGAACAACTCTTATGAGAATACCGTCCGGCTTCAGAACCCTTGCAAATTCTTCCTCCGCCTTCGGGGAAAAGCAATTCAGAACACAGTCAAAATCGCCGTCGGAATAAGGGAGGCTGAAAAGGCTTGCCACCGCAAGAGGAAAACCGACTCCCCTTTTGTGGGCAAATTCAAGGGCATCCTTTGAAATATCAACGCCCGACATTTCATAACCGGGATTTTTTTCGAGAATTCCCGATGAATAATAGCATTCACCGCAGCCTGCATCAAGCAAAGCTGCACCGGGTTTCAGATATTTGTCACAGATAATGCAGAGCTCACGCAGCAGGAAAGAATAATACCCTTTTGAAAGGAAATCCCGCCGGCTCCTTATCATCAGTCTGTCATCGCCGTGTCTTTTTTCCGAGGAACGGTTTGACATAAGCAGATTGACATATCCGAATTTTGAAATATCAAAGCTGTGATTATTTTTGCATTTATAAGTTCGTCCGTCGGTTTCAAGAGAGAAACGGCAGACGGGGCAGATAAATCCCCTCATTTCTTTTTACCGTACCTCTCTGTTTCGCTTATCATAAATCTGCCTGTATCAACCATAAGCTTCAGTGCAGAGGGAAGAAGCTCATTGGGGAATTTCTTAATGAAATTATCAGCCTCATAGGTGAAATTGCCTCTGTAACCCGATTCACCGAGAGCCCTGAGTATTTCATTCCAGTTCATATTCATAAGGTAAGGCAGAGTATGGCTGTCATGGTCAAAATCATTATCGTGAATGTGAAGACAGCCAAGTCGGTCAGGGCCCATTTCTCTTATCATCGATGCCGCATCCGAGCCCACAAGCCCGCAGTGACCGAGGTCAAGACAAGCGGTAAAATGCTCGGGATTGAGAGCATCAACATACTCGTTGAATTCATCTGAAAGTGAGCAGACATTGGGAATGATTTTTTTCTTATGATTTCTGCCCCACATATTTTCAAGAGCTATTTTCACACCGTAATCGGCAGCATAAGGCTCAAGTGAATGATACAGCTCCATATTTTTTTCAAACTTATGCTTCGGGAAAAACACGGGATGAACGACAATTATCTTTGCGTCAAGAATTCCCGCTATTTCAATACTTCTTTTTATTTTCTCAAATATAAAGGTGTTGTATTTGTCATCCCTGTGCTTTGCGGAGGGAAAAGGAGCGTGAGCCTGCTCAAAGGTCACGCCGTAGGACTCGGCAATCTTTTTCAGCAGGATGGCATATTTTTTGTAACCGGAGGAATTGAAAATGCAGTTTTCGTTTGATTTCATTTCAAACATGGACATATCAATTCCATCAAAACCGGCCTTGCAGAGATATTCAACGGCGGCTTTGTCACCGAACCTTGAAGAAATGCCTTCGGTCTGTGTTACAAGCTTCATAATTTCACTCTTTTCCTGATTATTCCGTTTTTATTGTGTTATAAAAATCAAGTGCTTTGTAGGTTTTTCCCGTTGCGGCAAGAAGAAATTCCTCCGAAACGGAGCAGAGAAGTTTTTCATCGGACGGTGAAAGCGAAAAGGAATAAATTCTGTTAACGGGATTAAGAGTAACAAAACGCATTGCCGTCAGTACGCCCGGGGTAATAATACGCCCTCTCTGAGAACAGCCTGAGCAAAAAAATCTGCCCGCGTGAATATCAAAACGCACATTTCCGCCGGGGTTTGATGAGCATACGCCGCAGCAGGACAAATCGGGAGCAAAACCCGCAAGCGTGAGCAGCTTAAGCTCCGTAACCGCTTTTAAGAAATCCTTTGAACGCTTTTCGCTTTGAAGATAAGACATTGAATTGAGAATTACGCGCAGGCTTTCCGGAGCAGGTTCGCCCTCGGGTATGAATTCAACGGCAAGGGAACAAAAATACTGTGCAAGTGCCACTTTTTCAATATCGTTTCTGAGGCCGAAAAATACCTCTTTTGCCGTTGCGCCGTCAATAATATAGCTGTCCTTGCCCGTATAAATCGAAAACTCACCGTAACAGAGCGTCTGCGTTGCCGACTGCATTTTGCTGTTGAGCTTTTTTGCTCTGTTGGCAAAAGCCCGGATAACTCCGTAATCGGCTGTCAGAAGAGTAACAACCCTGTCGCTTTCCCCGGTATCATTGACCTTAAGCACAAGGGCATCCGTAACAAGTGACATAATCCACCTCAATCAAGTCCGAAATTATGAATAAGTCCCTCTCTGTTGCGCCAGTCTTCCTTAACCTTTACCCAACATCTGAGATTTATACGGCAGCCGAAAAAGCGCTCCATATCCACTCTTGCACGGGTGGATATTTTTTTGAGCATTTCACCGTTTTTGCCGATAATAATACCCTTATGGCTCTCTTTTTCACAGTAAATTGTTGCTTCGATGTCGGTGATGTCATTCTGAGGTCTTTCCCTCATTTTTTCTATGCTGACGGCTACGCCGTGAGGAATTTCCTTATCAAGCAGAAGAAGCATTTTCTCTCTTATCATCTCGGCGGCAATAACTCTTTCAGGCTGATCGGTAAGAGTATCATCCGGGAAGAAATGAACGGACTCGTAAGCAAGCTTTTCAAGCTCTTCAACAAGAACATCCACATTGTCACCCTTAAGGGCACTTACGGGAACCACCGCTTCAAAATCATAAGCATTTGAAAGGGCGATTATCTTTTTCATCAGGATTTCTTTGTCTTTGACGGTGTCCGTTTTATTTATTGCAAGTATAACCGGAGCTTTTTCCTTTTTAAGGCGGTTAAGAAGCTCAGTTTCCGTTTCTCTTATTTCTCCGTCGGGCTCCGTAACAAAAAGGCAGGCATCCATACCGTTTATGCCCTCACCCACGGCCTTGATCATCTTTTCGCCCAGTTTTGTTTTGGGCCTGTGATAACCGGGAGTGTCGGTAAAAACAAGCTGAGTGTCACCCTTTGTAAGCACGCCCATTATTCTTGTACGGGTGGTCTGAGGCTTTTGGGTAACAATTGCAATTTTCTGACCGAGAATTTTATTGAGCAGGGAAGATTTGCCTACATTGGGGCAGCCGACTATGGAAACAAATGCGGTTTTAGTCATTATAATACCTCACGCTGTAAATTATTTATATTTTTCGAGTACCGGAACAATTTTTTCGAGGAAAAGCTCTTCGCCGATGGTATTAATCTTGAAAATCATTGCCTGACTGCCGCCTGTTGTAATGGCGGTAACATAAATTTTTTCGTTGACCTCAAGATAATTAACAGTCAGACTCACTCTGTTTTTGCCGATATAACTGTATCTTTCATAAGCTCTCGTCACCATTTTTCCGGAGCCGAAATCAACATAAGCCGCTTCCTCCTGTGTGGCACTGATGCCGGAAACGACCGTTCTTTCAACATCGGCAACGATAGTGTTTAAATTTCCCTTAAGAATTGCTTCATATTTAGCCATAAATCGCACCTCAAAATTTGAGTTTGGAGTTTAATAACATATTCATTTGATAAATATGTTTTCCCTGTGATAAATCATGTACCTTTTATTTTCAGCATTAAGATTTACTTGCATATCAGGAGAAACATTCATAAACAGCCTGTCATTTTGTTTTAGTTCTCCCGAAATTAAAATTTTTCCATCATTATCAAAAGAAATGTATCCTTTGTCAAAAAGTTTATCATGATTTGGGCATAATAGCAAACCGTTATTAATATCAAGTTTTTCGTTGTTTTCGCTTACACTCCAGGGCTTTATATGACTTGCAACGAGTAGAGTATCATGACTAACTCCACATAAACAGCACTTACCAAATTTTTTTAAAAGCATTTCTCTGAAGATATCTTGGTTAACCCTAATCTTAACTATGGCTTCCCTGTCTTCACCATTTAACTCTAAACAGCTTACCTCTTTTTCAATTTTCATTGCTCTTTCACTTGAAGAAATGCTATTTGATAAACGGTAGTAACTATAATGTTGATTTATGTCAATATCTGCATATGTTTTATAATTTTCTTGAGCGTTTTGACAGGGTAATACGGCTTTATCCCATGACCAAGTTTTACCAAAAATATCGTTGAAAATGATGTTATTAACATCACATTTTCTAATAAATAATGAAATAACACCCATATTTACCAATTTATCACTTTGATTTGGTAAACCTAAAATATTCATAGCTCTATTAACTGTATTATCAGCATACATTCCCGGAAAATATTGAGGATATACCATCTGATAATACTTAAATACCCAAGCATAATTTGACAAAAAGATTTTAGAAAGTTTACCGCTTAATTCAATGTAATCTGATACAGAATTTAAGGGAATTAAAGATTCAATTACACTCAAACATTCAACAATGTTATCTCTTAAATAACAAGCAATTCTTTTTGCTTCAACTTCCGAGATATTTATTGCATTTTTACCATTTTTATATTTCCATTGCCCGTTTGTTATGTACAAAACCGAATGATATATGTATTTATCACATGAGCCAAAATTAAAGTATTTTTTTGATAACATTAAAATTCTCGTCATAGAAAAACAACTATCACCAAATACTTTTTCGAGTAAGTCTTCAGCTGACATTGACTTAAGTTTTATCGGAGAAAATTCATCCAAAAATTCTTTTCTATAAAGTTCAATTTTATTTTGAAAATCAATCCTTTTCTTTGCTTCCATATTAAACCATTCAGGACTACCAATAACAAACATAAATTGCCTCCTTAATGTATTAAAAAGCAAGTTTTTATTTTCTTCTACCAATATAAGACGGAAGAAGTACAAAAATCACGCTGACGATAATCGAAATTATCAGAACTGCGAAAATAAGAGGATTATCAATATAATAAACCGCCATTTTATGAAAAGCCTCGGGCTGATAAAGAATAACGATGCCTGCAATAACTGCAAAGATCGCCGAAATAAGAACCGCACCTGCGGCGGCATCCTTTGCGGCACCTGCAAGGGGATGCTGCTTCGTTGTTACAAGATTGACTGCTCTTTCAAGAGCGGTGTTCACTGCCTCAAGGCTCAGCACAAGGGCACAGAAGCCAAGCAAAACCGCAATTTCAGCCTTGCTGACCTCAAAGAAATCAAATACCGTCAGAAAGCCGAACATATAGGCCGTAAAGCAAAGATGCACCCTCATATTTCTTTCGTTATAAAAACAGTAGTAAACACCTTTTCCGGCATAAACAAAACCTTTCAGAAAGCTTTTCATAATTACTCACTCCGTATCTCTCTTTAATCCGAGTTTTGTGAGAACCTTTTCTTCCTTTTCTCTCATCAAA
>JAZUJJ010000051.1:0-2054 GCA_045642725.1 Acutalibacteraceae bacterium | reverse complement strand
GCTTTTTATGCCTTTGTTGTTTTCAAGGCAGTACGTCAATACCGTTATAAAGCTGACAACGTTCAATTCCATGATAACATCTAATGAAGCATGAGCCGCACAATAAGGCAGATGTGATTTATCCCACTTGAAAATCAGCTTGAAAATATATATTGTGTTGTTTACGAAAGAATGGTGTGTTTTCTTATCCTTTTTCAATCCGTTTCACCTCGCTTGTGAGTATATCAAAAAAGCAACCCTTTGCGGTTGCTTTTGCACGAATGGTATGAATTTATGCACGAACGGTTAAAAACGCAGAATTTATCCGTCTTAATTCTCGAGTAAAATAAAGTCTGACTTTATTTTACTCAAAATTCGCTGGTCGCCCCCAATTTTCTGCAATCAGTTGTGCACTTCTGAGCTAACGGTAACGGGCAGCATAATTTCCGTGCCGAAAACGCCTTCCTCGTGCTCTCTTTTTAAGTAACCGCCGTATTTTTTAACTATGCCGTCAATTCTCATTAAACCGAAGCCGTGGTCTTCACCTTTTGTGGTCTTATAGGTTTTGCCGACCCTTTTCGGTGTTCCCGTCATGGCGTTGGTAACGGAAATATAAAACTGCTCTTTGAAAAGACCGATATAAACACGGATAAATCTGTCAGCCTCGTTTTCAATTTTCAGACACGCTTCCATAGCGTTGTCAAGCAGATTGCCTATAATAACACAAAGCTCAACATCGGAGATATCCGTTTTCGGCACCGCTGCCGTTACATCGGTTCTGATGTTTTTCTTTCCGGCAAGGGAAATCTTGCTGTTCAAAATGGCATCCACCATAACATTTCCCGTTTTTATAACCGTATCAACCGTATTCAGGTCAACATTCAGCTCGCCGAGATAGTTTTCAAGCTCGGCCAGATTTCCCATTTTAAGCGATGTTTGCATAACGGAAATGTGATTGCGGTAATCGTGCCGCCAGCCGCGCATGGTGTTATAGATATTCTGCACCTCTTCGCAGTGTTTTTCGATAAGTTCCTGCTGATAGACGGCTATTCTTCTATCTATACTGCGGTGAAACAGTGTATCAAATAATGACATAATTATCTCCTGTAATAAGCGACAAAGGCTTTGTTGATATCATCATACAGTCTTCTTGAAACGGGAACGGACTTGCCGTTATCGAGAATGACATCTGTTTTTGAAATGCGTTTGATGTGTTCAAGATTGACAATAAACGAACGGTGAGTGGGAATGAAATCATTTCCGATATTGCTCTTAAAAGCTGAAAGCGATTGATTTACGGTAATGTCACCGTCAGTACAAGTAATTTTCAGCGTATGCCCGACAGCCTCAACACAGTAAATATCGGAAAGAAGCAGTTTAATACTTTCGCCGTTTGCGTTTATCAGAATTGCAGGCGAGGTTTTGCCGAGATTACCGGCAGCTCGGCTCAGTACCTCTGATATTTTTTCAAAGCTTACAGGCTTCATAAGGTAGTGAAGCGCCGCAACATCGTATCCGTCGGAAATGTATTTATCATAGCCCGTTACAAACACAATCTGCGTATCCTTGCTGTGTTTCCGAACTTCTTTTGCAAGCTCTATACCGTCGATTTCCTTCATCTGAATATCAAGCAGAAGAATGTCAAAGTTCTTGTTTTCTTCATATTCAAACAGAAAACTTTCGGCGCTGACAAAGCTTTTGAGCATAACAACATTACCCGTTGAGGCAGACCACTGCTCAACAAGCGAGGAAAGATATTCAATTTCAGCGACTTCATCGTCGCAGATTGCAATGTTAAGTTTCATTTTTTTCACCTGAAAATATTTTATCATATTTCGAAAATTGTTTCAAGTTTATCATTAAACGGCAAGAAACTCACTGATTTCTGATGATATGCTGATAAAAATAAAACAGACCTCCGAAGAGATCTGCTTTTTGGTGCCGGTGACCGGGGTCGAACCGGTACAGTGTTGCCACCGAGGGATTTTAAGTCCCTTGCGTCTGCCTATTCCGCCACACCGGCAATTTATAATGCTGTCCGCTGCTGCTGACAGCATTGATATTATAGTTTATTT
>JAZUJJ010000050.1:0-15474 GCA_045642725.1 Acutalibacteraceae bacterium | reverse complement strand
ACCTGCCTTGATACGAGATATTTTTTCGTACAACAAGGAAGAGGAAGCAGCAAGGCTGTCGCCTTGCAATGACGATGACAAAGTTGAACGGAAAAAGATCCGTATTCAAGGTGAGTTCGGATTTATCTTCACTCGGTTAAGATAAAGATATTCACCCGACGGGTGAACGCCAAGCCGTTCAAACCCGCATTTTTCATATAAACGCTGTGCGGGAATGTTGTCGGTCGCCGTTCTCAGAAGAAGCCCCGCATAGCCTGCGCCAAAAACATCATCGAGTATTTCCCGCAAAAATGCCGTGCCGACTCCTTTCCCCTGTGCGGAATCACGCACGGCAATTCCGAACCAAGGTACGGTTCTGTCAATATCCCATATAAACGCAAGCGCCGTAAGCTCTTCACCGTCAAAGGCAACATAGAAAATATGGTCTTTTTTGCCGTTTTCAAAGAACTCCATTGTTCTTTTTTCATTTCCGTGATTCACATTGAAAAAACGGGCGCTTTTTTCACCCATGGAAGCATAAAAATCAGCAACCTTTTCTCTGTCGCACATCTGCATTTTTCTTACTGTCATTCCGTTACCCCATTTGCTTTTCCAATACCCTTTTTATCGCTTCGGTATAATTATTTTCAATCAATACCACATCAAGATTATGGCTTGTGCACCCGTCAAGATAAAATCTGTTTTCGCGTTTAATAATATCCGCCCTGCAATAATCATCATCTGAACGGGTTTCTATGCAGGAGGCATACCGTTTTATGTCGCAAAAACAGTTATCAATATAACGGTCACTTAAACACAGACAAATGAATTCAATCTCATGTAAATATTCGTCACCGAAATCCTTTTTCCAGTCAAACGGTACATAGCAGCCCTCAACTATCATATTCTGATTGTTTTCTATGGCTGTTTTTATCATTTCTCTGATGACAGGCCATAAATAGTCTGTCATCTTATCATCATCTTCCGGTGTTAAATCAGTGTATCCGCTTCTTATTAACCCCATTTTGATATGGTCCTCGGATACATACGGATAACGGTATTTCTCCATCATCATCTGTGCCAGTCTTGTTTTTCCGGTGTGTGTCGCACCCGTAATAATCACAACCATAATATGTCATCCTCAATATTTATACGGAAATTTCTGCTGTTCCCTCACCGGCAATGCGTACACTGCCTTTAAGAACAGGAGCTTTTCCGGGCTGTGCCTCAACGCCGAGAATTCCTCCCGGCTGAGAAAACTCAAGGCTTATTTTTTCACCTTTTTCATAAGCAAAATATACACCTGCGGCAGTAGTTCCGCTGGCGCAGGAGCTCTCCCAGAAAACCGTTCCCGCGGCAGGAACATAAACAAGAGGAATGAGCGATTTTTTCTCCGCATTTACGAACATAATGCCGAGGCTGTCGGCATTCAGCTCATTACACCAAAGCTTTATCAGTCTTTCCGCTTCGGCTTTGTCAGGCTCCTCCTGCGTAATTATGTGTGATATTCCGGGAAACTCAACTACGGTTTTTTTCACTTTTTTATCGCCGTATGTGAATTCTTTTTCTCCGACGGAAAGAGGAACGGGCATGGTTACTCCGCCCGAATAACTGCCGTCGGGGTTTTCTTTTATTTCAATGCTCACGGGCTTTTCCGCACCGGAAACTGTCATTTCGATTTTTCCGTTTTTTATGCCGTTGTTTCTGAAATAGAGCGCCGCCGCGGAAAGAGAAGCATTTCCGCAGAATTCGCCCCCTGCCATATTAAGGCTTTTTCCCTCAACAAAACCTACCTGCTCTGCATCGGGCTCAAGCTCCATAAGGCGTAAAGCAACAAAAGGCCGGACCGCCTTTTCAACAGGCGATCCAACCAGAAGTGTAATATTCCCCGTAGGGTCAAGCTTATAATAATTTATTTTCATTATTTGTTAGTGTAATTCCCGAGAAACTGCTTCGTTCTTTCTGTTTTCGTGTTGGCAAAAACTTCTTCGGGAGTTCCCTGCTCAACAATAACGCCGCCGTCCATGAAAATAACTCTGTCGGAAACCGCGCGGGCAAACGACATTTCGTGAGTTACGATAACCATGGTCATTTTTTCCTCTGCAAGCTGCTTGATAACCTTAAGCACTTCGCCCGTAAGCTCCGGGTCAAGTGCCGAGGTCGGCTCGTCAAAGAAAAGTATCTCCGGGTTCATTGCAAGGGCACGGACTATGGAAACTCTCTGCTGCTGGCCGCCGGAAAGCTGGCAGGGGTAAGCATCGGCTTTACCCTCAAGACCCATTTTGGTAAGCAGACGCATGGCGTTTTCCTTTGCTTCTTCCTTATTCATGTGAAGCACGGAAACAGGAGCATCCGTAATATTTTTAAGAACACTGTAATGGGGGAAAAGATTAAAATTCTGAAAAACCAGACCAAAATCCTTACGGAATTTTTTCAGGTCTTTGGCATATTTTATTTTGCCGTCTTCCCCGGTCCACGCGGCTTTTTCGCCCATATAGGCAAGCGTGCCGCCGTCCATTCTTTCAAGAAAAGTGGCACATCTGAGCAGGGTGGATTTTCCCGAGCCGGAGGGGCCGATAACCGAAACAACCTCACCCTTATCAACGGAAAAGGAAATATCCTTGAGAACATTCAGCTCGCCGAAGGATTTGCTTACATTTTCCATTTTCAGAACATTCATGGGTATTTCTCCTTTCCTTATTTATAATAATCAAGTGCCTTTTCACAGCGGCCCATAACAAAACCGACAATGGCATTGAATGCGTAATAAAATACACCGGCAACGAGGAAAGGAACAAAGCTTGTCTGTGAGTTGGCTATTTCTTTTCCAATGGTAAACATTTCCTGATAAGAAACAGTAAAGGCCATGGAGGTATCCTTTACAAGAGTAACGATTTCGTTTGTAGCGGCGGGAAGAATTCGGCGGATGACCTGCGGAAGAATTATCTTCATAAAGGTCTGTGCCCTTGAATAACCGAGCACCTGTGCCGCCTCATACTGGCCCACGGGTATTGACTCAATACCGCTGCGGTAAATCTCTGCAAAATAAGCCGCATAATTTATTGAAAATGCAATAACGACGGGTATCAGTTTATTTCTCGACACGCTTAAATGAAAAAGATAATACGGGCCGTAAGTAACCGCAATCAGCTGAAGCATCAGCGGCGTTCCTCTCAGAACGGAAATGAAGAAGCGGGTAACGGCTGATATAATCTTGTTTTTGCTTCCGCGCAAGAGGGCAACGATAAGGCCGAGCGGAAGAGAAAACAGAAGTGTAAAGAAAAATATGGCGCAGGTTTTGCCGAGGCCTTCGCCCATTTTTGTTACCATTGTCAGTAAATCCATAGTAATCCTCTATTCGGAGTATATTTTATAATAACAACGAAATTCCTGAAAACACATTTCTGAGTTTTCAGGAATATTTCAGTTAACTTAACTCAAATATGATTTATCTTATTTGAGGAAAAGAAGATTGTTTACGATATCGGGATATTTTTCGGCGATCTGTGCATAGGTTCCGTTTTCAACAAGAGCGGCAACTGCGGTTTCAATGGAAGCGCAAAGTTCTGCGTCTGTTGAACGGAAAGCGATACCGTACTGCTCTGCGCCGAGATTTTCGTCGATAATTCTGAAGCCTTCGTTTTCGGCAGCATAGTTGTCGGCAACGGGCTTGTCAACAAAAACAGCATCAACTGCATTACCTTCAAGCTCGGTGAAGCATTTAAGGAAGCTGTCGCAGGTAATGATGTTGTTGAAGCTTGCGGCAAGGTCCTTAAGACCGTCTTCACTCTTAAGGAGTGATTCACCGGAGGTACCGAGCTGAACGGCAACATCCTTACCGGCAAGATCCTTTGAGGATTTGAATTCGCTGTCTTCCTTAACAAGAAGAACCTGAGTGTTATCGAAATAAGGAGCGGAAAGAACATATCCGGCTTCCTTCATGCTGTCGAGAATAGTCATACCTGACCATACGCAGTCGCATTCTTTGGCATCAAGCTGCATAAGCTTGTTGTCCCAGTTAACGCCGAAAACTTCAAAATCCCAGCCGAGATATTCGCAGGCTGCCTTGCAGATTTCAACATCAAAGCCGGTGTATTCACCGTTTTCATCCATGTAGCTGAAGGGGGGATACTCGGGGTCAATACCCATAATAAAAGTTTTTGCTTCTGCTGTGGGTACGTCTTCTTCGGGTACGTCTGTTCCGGTTGATTCTGCCTCGGGGGCTTTTTCTTCGGTTTTACCGCAGCCGGCAAAGCAAAGACCCATAACCGCAATAATAAGAGCAAGAGCTATTGCAAGAAATTTTTTCATGATTAATCCTCCGACATTTATAAAATTGCAACTTCACTTTACCATATTATCAGACTAAAGTCAACAATATGCATTAATCTTTTTTATAAATATAAATTACAGACTTATTTGAAAAGGTCAAAGAATGCACCGAAAAGAGCGGCGAAGAAATCCTTTACGATTGCTTTGTTGAAATCGCAGACGGGATATTCGTCCTTATAGCCGAGCTGCTCGGCGGTGAAACGGGAAACATTGAAGTTTTCGGTTGCAGCGCCATCCTTGACAAGCTTATCCGAGCCGTAAATTCTCAGAGGAACATTTGTGCCGGAATGACCGGTCTGTGTGAATTTATATGAGCCTGTGCTGTTGTCTTTAACGATTTTGCCTGTTTCGTGGTCAGCGGTAACAATAACTATGGTGTTGCCGTCTTCCTTAGCAAAATCAAGTGCTTTTCCGATAGCTCTGTCAAACTCAACAAGGGATTTCATCATACCCTCTTTGTTGTTATTGTGGCTGTTTTTGTCAATGTGTGCGCCTTCAACCATAAGGAAGAAGCCTTCGTCACAATCAAGCTGCTCAATGGCAAGCTCTGTAAGTGAGCTGAGAGGAACATAATTTTCGGTGCCGTCATCATATTCAATGGGGCCGGGGAATGCGCCGAAGGACTTTGAGCCGGGCTCAAGAGCCTCTGCATCATCAAGGCTGTCAAGGAATTCCCATCCGCTTGCCGATGCGGTTTCAGCGGTAACATAATGGTTGGCCTTTGCCCAGATAAGGTCAAGATTTCCGGCAAGCTGCTGGTCGGAAATAGCTTCTTCGCTGCCTCTGTCGGCAGTATGTGCGCTGAAAGCAGCGGGAGTTGCACCGCTGTTGGTATCAGATGTAACCACACCTGCACGCTTACCGAGTGACTTTGCTACCTCGCAGGTATTCATAAAGGTTGCTATAACACAGTCATGCTCGCCGATCTGGAAGCCCATTTCGCCGATATTGCTGTTGAAAGTACGGCGGCCGCTTGAAAGTGCCGTTCCGCCTGCGGCTGAATCCGTTACGCCGCTGAGAGAATTTGTTTCCGAATAGCCCTGATACGGAAATGTATCCATATTGAGCTTTACATTACATTCTGCCTTAGTCCATTCAAGATGATTGGGGCCCATGCCGTCACCGATCATAACGATGATGTTTTTGACACTTGCCTGGTCATCCTGTGCGGAAACTGCGGGAATGAGAACGGAAAACATGAGAATAAGCGAAAGAACAATTGCCGAAATGCGTTTTTTCATTGTAAAAAACCCCTCTTTATTTTATTTGAGGAAACCGCCGATTATAACTTCCTCGGCTTCTTCCTCATTCATACCGAATGTCATCAGCTTTATGAGCTGATCGTTGTTTATCCTGCCGATTGCCGCTTCGTGAATAATCTGAGCGAAAGCGCTGTTGGCTGTAATGGCGGGAATGGAGCTGACCTTTGCGTTATCCATGATTATGGAATCACACTGAACATGAGCTCTGCATTTTTCGTTACCCACTGCATTATAGTGGAAAACCTGAACGGATGAATCCTTTGCCACGGTTCTTGAAACTATCTGTGCGGAAGCATCTGTCCCGTTAAGCTGAACCTCAACATCGGAAAGTGCGGTCTGATTGCCGTGAGTGAGAAGCCTTTCGGTGATAATGAGCTTTGCCCCTGCCGCAAGAGAAGCTTTTGTATCTCTTTTGGTGGAATCAACACCCTTTATCTGAACCATTTCCATCTCACAAACGGAGCCTTCATCCTGCTCGACTACGGTAACGGGATTAAGCACTCTTTCTCCTTTTCCGTCACCCTCACCGTAATGCTTCTCAACATATTTGATTTTTGCGTTTTTGCCGATATGGAAGGTATGAATGCCGTCATGCTCGGATTTTTCGTCGCCGCCGTTGTGAATACCGCAGCCCGCAACAATTAGCACATCCGCACCCTCACCGATATAAAAATCGTTATAAACAGTATCGTCAATACCCGTTTCCGTAATGATTACGGGGATATGCACGCTTTCATTGACGGTACCCGGAGCGATGATTATATCAATACCGGGCTTGTCGGTTTTCTGTACTATCTCGATATTTGCGGTGGAGCGTCTTGAAAGACCTTCACCGTTTTTTCTTATATTGTAAGCTCCGGGAGGAATATCGTGAAAGCCGGCTATTTCTTCGATAAGCAGAGAGTCTATATTATCCATTTGCCGTCTCCCCCTTTCCTCTGAAGCTGCATCCTTCGGTAAATTCTCCGAGAAGAGTGGGGAAAATTTCTTCCTTTGTGCCCTCGGAACGAATCTTACCCGCCGCAATGACTATCATATGGTCGGCAAGATTCATAATTCTTTCCTGATGAGAAATGATGATAACGCTGTTGTGCTTGCCGTTGCTCATGGCCTTGAAGCTCTCAACAAGCATTGAGAAGCTCCATAGGTCAATTCCCGCCTCGGGCTCATCAAAAATGGCAAGGCCGAGCTTTCGGGCCATAAGTGTGGCGATTTCAATTCTTTTTGCTTCGCCGCCGGAAAGAGAAGCGTCCATTTCTCTGTTAAGGTAATCCTTGGAGCAAAGGCCGACTCCCGTAAGGTAGCCGCAGCATTCATCCTCCGGCAGTTCACTGCCCGCCGCAAGGGAAAGCAGACGGCGCACCGTAAGCCCCTTGAAACGCGGAGGATTCTGAAAGGCATAGCCGATACCCAGCTTTGCTCTCTCGGTAACGGACATATCGGTAATATCCGTTCCGTCATAAATTATTCTGCCCGAAGTGGGCTTTTCAATACCCATTATAAGACGGGCAAGAGTGGACTTACCGCCGCCGTTGGGACCTGTTATTACAGTAAAAGAGCCGTCCGGAATTACAGCGGAAACATCCTTGATAATATCCAGATAACCGTTTTCGGTTTCCACTCCGAATGAAATGTTTTTAAGCTCTAACATGGTGTTTTTCCTCTGAGTTAAGTTTCATCCTCATCATTGTCATCTGACCTGCTCCGGACTGCCCAGACACCGATTATACCGAAAAGCAGAGCGGCAGCGGCACCGACAATGGTTTTATATTTTGTGCTTCTTGAAATATTTGTTTCTCCGAAAGCAGAAGCATCGGCGGTAATTTCGCTTTCAATACTTTCCGTCACCGTTTCCGTTATTACGGAGGCGGAAACGGCGGAAATCACCGGCTTTGTTTCTTTTTCGGTTTTTTCATTGTAAGACCTTGCGGATTCTTTGACCCGGGCAGCGGCTTTCTTTATTTTTTCCGTTACCGTAACTGCCGCAGGTAAAGTTGACTTTACCCTTGTTGTGCGTTCTCTGACCGTAACCTTGTGCCTTGTGGTGCTGACGGTCTTCGCATTTTTTGTTGCGGCTGATGTGCTTTCTTTTACCGTTGTCGCTTTTGTTGTTGTCGTTTTTGTCGCAGTTTCCCTTGTGGTCTTTTCTTTTGTTGTTTTTTCCGTGGTGGTCTTTTGAGTTGTGGTCGTATGATACGGATTTGTAAGCTTTATATCCGCTGTATTTGATGCTTCGCCCGTTTCGTCAATAAATGCCGCATTCATTCTGAAGCTGTCGGCCGAAAAACCCGCTTTATAATTCAGAAGCATTTCAACAATAAGCTGATGAGATTTTTCGGAGTTTTCCAGAATGAAAGCATAGGCCGTCACTCTGTAACTTGTGTTATCCGTCAACGAAATCGGCTGACTTTCGGAATCTGCCGTCAGCACAATCGGTTCACAGCCGTCAAAGGAAATCGTCATACCCGCAAGAGAGGTGCTGTTTTCTTCCCCGGCTGAAACGGAATAAGTGGCACAGAACAGACAGTAAAGGTCATAACCGTTTTTCCCGAATTCATATTTGACATAAGAATCGGTAACATTGTTTCCCGATTTTTTATCGTGAATCGGAACCGCTTTTACATCATACCATTCGGCGTTTGATACATTTCCGTCGATTTTTACGGCGAAGCCCGGTACCGACACCGAAAGAATCAGAACAACGCTGACTAAAGCCGTGATTATCTTTTTCATACCACACCGCTTTTATTTATTATTTGTCTGCTTTGTGGGGTCTCCGCAGCACTTTTTATATTTCTTGCCGCTTCCGCAGGGACAGGGGTCATTTGGGCCGACTTTCTTTTCTTTGTTGCGTGTCGGCTGTTTTTTCTCCGTTCCGTCGCCTGCACCGCTGGTTCCGGTAATCGTAACGGTCTGCTCACGCTTTGTTTCCTCATTATTCTTGATAACAACGGTGAGAATCTGTCTTGCGGTGTTTTCGCGTATATCCTCATTCATGCAGTCAAACATATCCGAGCCCACTTCTCTGTAAGCAACAACGGGGTCTGTCTGACCGTAGGCACGCAGGCCGATACCTCTGCGGAGCTGATCCATGGCATCAATGTGATCCATCCAGAGATTGTCAACATTTCTGAGCAGGATGACTTTTTCAAGCTCACGCATAATGAGATTGCCGTTTTCGTCATTTCCGAATTTTTCTTCACGCTCGGCGTATCTCTCTTCGGCGCGCTTCATAAGAAGCTCTCTGATTTCTTCCTTGTCGATATTGCCGTCGGTGAAATCATCGTCGGTGGTAAGCCAGCCCTTGAATTTATCTTTAAGGCCGTCAATATTCCAGTCGGATTTTGAAACATGGTCGGGCATGAACATATCAACGGCGGCATCAACACTGCCGGATATCATTCTGAATATTATAGGTTTAAGGTCCTCGCCGTCAAGGACCTGGTCACGCTGCTTATAAATAAGCTCACGCTGACGGTTCATAACATCGTCGTACTGGAGAACGCTCTTTCTGACGGCAAAGTTTCTGCCCTCAATCTTCTTCTGAGCGTTTTCAATGGTATTTGATACCATTCTGACCTCAATGGGCATATCCTCGGGGGCGTTGAGGGTATTCATTATCGTGGTTATCTTTTCGCCGCCGAAAAGACGCATAAGGTCATCTTCAAGTGAAAGGAAGAATCTGCTGCAGCCGGGGTCACCCTGTCTGCCGGAACGGCCGCGGAGCTGATTGTCGATTCGTCTTGATTCGTGGCGCTCGGTTCCGATTATAAACAGACCGCCTGCCGCTCTTACTCTGTCGGCCTCGGGTGCAATTTCTTCATCATATTTCTTTTCGAGAGCGGTAAATGTTTTTCTCGCCTCGAGTATTTCTTCATTGTCTGTTTCGGCAAAGCCCGTTGCCTCGGCTATAAGCTCCTCGGTGCAGCCCATACGGCGCATTTCGGATTTTGCCAGATATTCGGAGTTACCGCCGAGCTTGATGTCGGTACCACGGCCCGCCATGTTTGTGGCTATGGTAACAGCGCCCTCTTTGCCTGCCTGAGCAACTATCTCGGCTTCCTTATCGTGATATTTTGCATTGAGAACTTCATGCTTGATACCCTTCATTTTAAGAAGCTTTGAAAGAATTTCGGATTTTTCAATGGAAACGGTACCCACAAGTACGGGCTGACCCTTGGCATGAGCTTCCTCAATGGTCTTTATGACAGCCTCATACTTTGCCTTCTGTGTTTTATAAACAACATCGGGCATATCGGTGCGTATCATGGGCTTGTTTGTGGGGATTTCGATAACATCAAGAGAATATATCTGATTGAATTCGCTTTCCTCCGTCATGGCGGTACCCGTCATACCGGAAAGCTTTTTATAAAGACGGAAATAATTCTGGAAGGTAATTGTGGCAAGTGTCTTGCTTTCGTGCTCAACATTTACGCCTTCCTTGGCTTCAATGGCCTGATGCAGGCCTTCGTTGTATCTTCTGCCGAGCATGATACGGCCCGTAAATTCATCAACGATAAGAACCTGATTATCTTTGACAACATAGTCAACATCACGCTTCATAACGCCGAGAGCTTTGATAGCCTGATTTATATGATGCTGGAGAGTCATATTCTCCGCATCCATAAGGTTTTCGACATTAAAGAATTTCTCGGCCTTTTCAACTCCCTTTGCGGTAAGAGTGGCTGTTCTTGCCTTTTCATCAACAACATAGTCAACATTTTCGTCAACAATATCGTCAACATCGGTTTTGGAATCAACCTCTTTTATTCTCTGACATCTGAGAGTAAGACCGAAGGAATTTGCCATCTTGTAAAGGTCTGTTGATTTTTCGCCTCTGCCGGAAATGATAAGAGGAGTTCTCGCTTCATCAATAAGAATGGAGTCAACCTCATCGACAATGGCAAAGTTATGACCTCTCTGAACCTTTTGCTCCTTGTAAACGACCATATTGTCTCTCAGGTAGTCGAAGCCCATTTCGTTGTTTGTGCCGTAGGTTATATCCGCATTGTAAGCTTCCTGTCTTTCCTTACCCTCTTTTTCGTGAATAATGAGGCCGACGGTAAGACCCATAAAGCGGTAAACCTTACCCATCCATTCGCTGTCACGACGGGCAAGATAATCATTGACGGTAACGATATGAACGCCGTCACCGGAAAGTGCATTGAGGTATGCGGGAAGGGTGGCAACAAGAGTTTTGCCTTCACCTGTTTTCATTTCGGCAATTCTGCCCTGATGCAGGATTATACCGCCGATGATCTGAACGGGGAAATGCTTCAGACCGATAACACGCCATGAAGCCTCACGGCAGGCGGCAAATGCCTCGGGCAGAATATCATCAAGGGTTTCTCCGTTTGCAAGTCTCTCTTTGAATTCGGGAGTCTTTGCCTGAAGCTCTTCATCGGTGAGCTTTGAATATTCTTCCTCAAGAGAAAGTACCTTGTCACAGACAGGTCTGACTCTTTTAACTTCCTTTGACGAATAATCGCCGAAAATCTTTTTAAGTAATCCCATTTTCTAAACTCCTTACTGTTGCTGTCCGGCGGCATCTGCGCCGAAGGTATATACAACGCTGCCCGCCTGGGAACCGTCATCGGTTACGGGGCGTACGCTCATTACGCTGACCGGGGTAATCCAGCTGAATCCGCTTTCCTCACAGCGGAGCATGGGCTCCGTGAAAACAGCGGGCTCGGCAGAACCGTCATTTGTAATATAGATAATTGTCTGAACGGGAGCGCCGTTTTCATTCGGCTCGCTCTTACAGGCAAACACGGCTTTTGTTCCCTCACGGTTAAGTGAAAAAACATCTGCTTTTGAAATATCTGCCCCTGAAAAAGTCTTTTTGTCACCGCTCATAAGGTCGGTCATTTCCCCGGTGCTCTTGTTGACAATATAATTGCCGCAGCGGAGATAATCACCGAAGTAATCGCCGTCAAAGGAAAGCTCTTCCTTTTCCTTGCTCTTGCTGTCCTTTTTGGAAACACACTTAAAACCGTCATCGGTCTTTTTCAGATAGTGCATACCCTTTTCGTCACTGACAAACCATGTGCCGAGAATATCCTTTGCAGCTATTGTCGGGCGATAGTTACCGGAATAAATCATAATATCCGTTCTTTTTCCGGTTTCTTCTGCCGTATAATATCTTGACGACATGAAATATTTTTCCTTGCCGATGCTGTTTATGAATTCATCGGTAAGCATTGTCCAATCCTGTCTGTAAGTGCCGTTTATATCGTAAAGTCTTGTGTTCTGGGAAACGCCCGTTGAAAGATTTGCATTTCCGGGTTTATAGCTGTAAATCTCGGAAAATGTTTTGTCCGCTTTATAAAACTCACTTTTATCAAAGTCGGCAAGCAGGAAATATCCATCGCCGTAGCCTGCGGGTTTCTTCGCTATCTTTACGAAAGCGTAGGGATAAGCCTTAACGGATTTGTCCATATCGGAGGTGAAAACACCGTAACCGATAACACGGCTGCCCGTATCAATGTAAGTGACCTTTACGGGGATTTTGTCGTTTGACACATTCAGCGTTACCTTGGCTGATTTCTTTTCAAAAGAAATCGGTGCAAAGCCATCGGGAGTGTAGCTGAAAAACTCAATTTCATTTTTCAGAGTTGCGGTGTAATAAATTCCCGTTTCATCCGTGGGCAAATAAATTTTTCCGTCTGCACCCACAACATCAACGGCATTTGTATATTCACTCTGCGAAAGAGAAAAAACTCTGGGAGCGGCAGCCTCAGCTTTCTCTTTCTCCGCCTGTTGTTTCGTTACGAAAAATGCCGCGGCGCTTCCTGCGGCAAGCACCGCAAGGATAACGGCAAGAATTTTTGCTTTTTTCATCATCCTTCACCTCAAAGGTCAATATCCAGCTCAACGGGACAATGGTCGGAGCCGAAAATCTCATTATGTATTTTTGAATCTTTCATCTTTTCTTTCAGTTTTTCGGAAACCACAAAATAGTCGATTCTCCACCCTGCATTCTTTTCCCTTGAACGGAAACGGTAAGACCACCAGGAATATACCGAGGTCAGATCGGGGTAGAAATAACGGAAAGAATCTATGAAACCGTTTGCCAGAACTGCGGAGAATTTTTCTCTCTCCTCGTCGGTAAACCCGGCATTGCGGTGATTTGTTTTCGGATTTTTAAGGTCGATTTCAAGGTGTGCCACATTCAGGTCACCGCAGTATATAACGGGCTTCTTTTCGTCAAGACCTTTAATGTAGGCAAGGAAGGCATCCTCCCACTCCATACGGTAATCGAGCCTCGCAAGCTCCTCACGACTGTTGGGGACATAAACGGTAATAAACCAGTAATCCTCAAATTCAAGGGTTATGACTCTGCCCTCGGTGTCATGCTCCGGTATGCCGATACCGTAAGAAACCGAAAGCGGCTTTTCTTTCGTAAATATTGCCGTGCCGGAATATCCCTTTTTCTCGGCATAATTCCAATACTGCTCATAGCCCGGCAAATCAAGCTCAACCTGACCCTCCTGCACCTTCGTTTCCTGCAGGCAGAAAATATCGGCATCAAGGGCGGCAAAGCTCCCGTAAAAATCCTTATTCATCACGGCACGGATGCCGTTGACATTCCACGAAACAAATTTCTTCATAAACATACTCTCCCATGATAGTGGTTTATTATAACATATAAAAATATATATGTCACGCGATTTTAATAAAATATGTGTTAATATTTTTTATCTTCTTGACAAAACGCGGAATGTGTTGTATTTTTATTGGTGACCAAACTTTTGTGTTTTTTTTGCGTTATTATGTGCAAAATCACAAAAGAAAATCAAAAATTCCGTTCAGGAGGAAGAAAAATGAAGAAATTCCTTGCAATTCTTCTTGCTCTGTCTCTTGTTTTTGCATTCGCAGCCTGCGGCGCAAAAGAAGAAACAAAACCGGAAGAAAACACTGAAGCTTCAACAGAAGCTCCGGCAGAGTCTTCTGAAGCCCCCACCGAAACGGCAACAGAAGCTCCCTCGGAATCCGCTACGGAAACAACTGCCGAATCCACCACCGAAACAACAACAGAGGCTGCCAAAGGTCTCAACAGCACAGATGCAAAAGAAGTTGTTGCATTTTACAACAAAGCTGCTGTTGCCACCAGAGGAAAAGCTCCCGCAGGTCAGTCAACAATGACTCTTGCGTCACTTGACGGCGGTAAAGGTGCGGCAGGCAATCTCATCTCCAGCTTTGAGGGCATTGCAAAGTCAGCGCTCGAAAAGAATTCCACTGCTACCGACTACATTCCCGCAGCGGATTATGAAGATGTTCGCGTTTCCGATGTCAAGAATGCAACGGCCTCATCAGACGGTAAATACACAACCATCACATTTGATGTTGTTGATGAAACCGTAGGCCCCGATGCAAAAGGCAGCGACGGTACGGTCGGCCGTACAATCGGTATTCTTGACGGTGTTCAGACCGCTCTTGACGAGCTTTCGGGCGTAAGCGTTGAAGAAGGACTTGAAAATGTCAAGCTCACCTATGACAACGCAAAAGTAACCTGCAAGATCGACGAAGACACAGGTCTCATCGTAGGCGGCACATGGCAGTACAAGGTAAATGTCAACATCAGCTCAATCACTCTCAAGGTTCTTATTCTTAAGGCAAAGCTTTCCGATGTTAAAGCTGCCGTTGACTACAAGGTAGTAGTCGGTTAATCAAATCATTTTTTCCTCAGAACGAATTTATATTTATTAAGGAGAATACATTATGACAAAAAAGATTCTTGCCATCCTTATGGCTCTCGCACTTGTTCTTTCCTTCGCCGCCTGCGGTGCAAAGGAAGAGCCCGAAGTAACAGAAGCTCCCACAGAAGCAACTGAAGCAACAGAAACCGAAGCAACTGAAGCTCCCACAGAAGCAACAGAAGCTCCTACCGAAGCAACTGAAGCAACAACAGAAACCACAACCGAGACCACAACAGAAGCTCCCAAAGATGAAAAAGGTCTCAACAGCACAGACATCAAAGAAGTTGTTGAATATTACAACGCAGCAGTTCTGAAGACCAACGAAGGCAACCCCAAGCTTGGCGGCCAGCAGTCCATGACTCTTGACGGCGACATCACCGGTGACGGCTTCCTTGGCGCAGTTCTCAAGGTTGCTATGCCCATTATCGAAAAAACTCTTAAAAACAGCTCCGGCACACAGGACAATATCCCCGGTAAAGGCAAGCTTAAGCCCGAAGATGTATCAAGTGCTTCCGCTACCTCAAAGGACGGCGTTACCACTATCAACATCAAGCTTAAGAACCAGACCGACGGCCCCAATGCTGACGGCGAAAACGGCGGCCCCGTTGCCCGTGGTATCGGCACTCTCGGCAGCATCGAAGTTGCTCTTGATGCTCTCGGCGCATCAATTTCCGAAGGTAAAGAAAACATCTCCCTTACCTACAATGATTCCTTCATTAACTGCAAGGTAAACGAAGATTCCGGTAAGATCAGCGGCGGTGAATGGCACTACAAAGTAAACGTTCTTATCACCAGCGCTAAGATCAAGCTTGGTGTTGACATCAACGCTAAGAACCTTAAGGCTGTTATTGACTGGGATATCAACATCTGAGTCAGTTAATTGAACACTTTTCCCCGGGCAGAGTTTCTGCCCGGGGAATTTTCTGTCATTTTATAAAAACATTATCATATAGTGGGGAAGCACGATTTTGTTTTCTGTTTTTCCGACATTGCCAGATATAAACTTATATGCAACCTCCGGATTAAAACTCGAAATAAAATTGTTAAGTGACGGTGTACTTGTGTTTCCGGCTTTTACTTCTACCGGAACTACTCCTCCGTCTTTTTCAATAAGAAATTCTATTTCCATTGAATTATTCTGAGTTTTATAATAATTCAGCATATATCCCTTTTTTATCAGACATTCGGAAATAATATTTTCG
>JAZUJJ010000049.1:0-65259 GCA_045642725.1 Acutalibacteraceae bacterium | reverse complement strand
TTTGTTGGCTGGGACGGCTGGATTTGAACCAGCGGATCCGGGAGTCAAAGTCCCGTGCCTTACCCCTTGGCGACGCCCCAATATTCAATTTATACTAAAATACGCAAAGCAAAAAGCTTTGCGTAATCGTATTTAATGGGGTGATTAGAGGGATTCGAACCCTCGACCTCCAGGGCCACAACCTGGCACTCTAACCAGCTGAGCTATAACCACCATATTGCCGTGATAACTCACGGCGATTACAGATTATACTATATGATATTCGTTTTGTCAAGGGTTTACTTTGTAAATATTTTGAGCTTATACTCTCTGTTCATGAGCATATTTCTGACATCGTTTGAGTCTTTCGGTTTGCTGTCAAAATATATTCCGCCTGGTTCCATGCCCGTTTCACGGTGAAAGTCAGATGCCGATGTCATTCTCAGGTCGTATTTTTCGGCCCACCTGTAAGCAATTTCATTTCTGGAGTCGTGACCGCCGTGACCGTTATAAACCTCCATACCGTCAAGAAGGCGGGGGCTGACTATGCACATATTTTTGCGGAAGGGATGTGCCTGAATTACGCACAGGCCGTTTTCGTCGGCAAAGGGTCTGAATTCTTCAAGCTCCGCAAAGCCGAGCATATCGTGATTCATGACAAAATCCTCGGTGAGGCCGAAAATCAGATAATCGTTGTCATAATCCGCAAAACGGATTTCCATGCCGAGAATTACGGTAAGCCTGTCACCTGCGGCGGCCTTTGCGGCTCTGTAACCCCTGAGAAAGGCTTCGGCTTTCTCTTCGTAGGTGTTTCCGTATTTCTTTGCATTGTGATTATTCATGTGGTCGGTTATGCATATTCCGTCATAGCCAAGGCCGATGTATCTTTCAACAACATCTGCGGCGCAAACCTTGCCGCAGCCGCTGGATTCGCTTGTGTGAACATGAAGGTCAAAAAGATTATTCATTGCTTTTTTCTCCGAAATCCCGATTTTTTGCTATATTTTACACCTTTGTATATTTATTATCAATACATTTGTGAAAAATTCTATTGACAAAGAAGAAATACTATTATATTATATTTATAATTATGACTTACTATATTTAATTTTAAGGATAAGGAGTGTTACGACAGCATGAGTGAAGAAATCATCCGTTGCGTCAAGGCTGCCTGTGAGGGCAACACAGACGCCATGGGCAAGCTCTATTCTTCAAATCTCAGAGCTTCATATTATCTTGCCTATAAACTCAGCAACAGTGAAAGTGCCGCTGTTGAAATAACCCAGAAAGCTTATGCAAAGGCATTCTGCACCGCTTCCAAGCTCAAAAAGCCCGAGGCTTTTGATATGTGGATGAAGCAGAATGTTATCGGCGTTTTCAAAGAAACTCAGGAATTTACCTTTGAGGATGCAGAGACCGGTTCCGGTGACGGAGCAGAGGAATTCCTTTCAGAGGATGTTTATGAGGATGTTACGAAGTCAATTCAGCTTCTCAATGCCGTTTCCGAGCTGAAGCCCGAGCTGAGAACAGCCGTTGTGCTTCATTACCTCAACGGTATGCCCGTAAATCTCATTGCAAAGTTTTTCGGTGTTTCCGACAATACGGCAGGCGCTCTTCTTTCAAGAGCAAAAGCGGAAATCTTTGCAAAGGTTGACAGCGAAGCTGCCGCAGCCGTTCCCGTCGGAACTCTTCCCGTTCTGACAAGGGTTTTCCGCAAGGAAATGGAAAACACCACCATTGACGGTGATGCGGTCAGAAATATGTTTATATATGCGCTCGGCATATTCAAATCCTTCAAGCAGGTTGAGGCTGTAAAGTCAAAGGAAGCTGACGGTGCTTCTGCCGAAGCTCCGACATATTTCAGCGCAAAAAGCGAGGGCAATGTTGCCCGCCCCGACGGTGAGCCCGTAATTCCTTCCTCCCGCTATGAAGGCCCCTCGATTCCCTCCGCTTCACGCTCCGTAAAGGTCGAAGAGGAAGAAAAGGGAGAAATCGATTACAGCGCATTGCTTGACGAGCCCGTTGAGGAAGCCCCGGTCCGCAAGCCCGTTCAGAAAAAGAGCGGCTTTGATTTCGGTGCTCTTCTCGGTAAATTCAAGGGAATCAATCTTAAAAAATTAAATCTTAAAAAGATCGGTATTGCCGCCGCCGCTCTGCTTGCGGTTATACTCATTATTGTGGGTATTGCCAAAGCGGCAGGTAAGAAAAAGAATCCGGAGAACAATCCCGGAACCGTTGATGTTGAAACTGCGGCAGGCTACAAATGGAACCCCGGCGGATTCAGCGACTGTACGGATATTCAGTATCTCAACGAATATTCACTCAGCTTCAAGTCCGTTTCCACGGGCAAGTACGGTCTGCTTGATTATCAGGGCAATATTCAGCTTCAGCCCGTTTATGATTCACTGGCTGACGGCTCCTGCCCCTTCAAGCGCTGCTCGGTAAGCAGAGATTATGACAATAACGGCAATTATCATTCAATAGTCCGTGTGGGCGAGGATGATTTCCAGCTCATTTACAGTGCAGGTGTTCCCACAATATCCTCTTCACCTCACGACAAGCACGGCATGACCCCCGTTTACCTTGACAATGACCACAATTACGATGAGCGTGACCGCTTCTTTGAGGGCTATGCCGCCGCAATGAAGAACGGCAAATGGGGTTATATCAGCGAAACCACCGACAAGAAAGTAATCGGTTATGAATACGAGGCTGTCAATGACCTTGACGCCAGCGAAGCTTACAAGTGCGATTATTGCCGCCCCGTTACCGGCGGACTTGTTGCCGTTAAGAAAAACGGCATGATGGGCATAATCAACCTTGACGGCGATACGGTTGTTCCCTTTGAGTACACCAATATCATGCCCGGCCTCGGCGGTATCTTCATTGCCGAAAAGGACGGAACCTGGGGCGTTATCGCAACAGGAAATGCCGTTAACAGCTATCAGACCAAGGAGCTTGTTTTCGGTGAGGCAACAGAACCCGAAGAAATCGTTGACGGCGAAGAAGGAACAGCCTACATCGTTGACTGCGATACAGGCATCAATGTCAGAGCCGATGCTGACCCCGAGTCTGAAAAGGTCGGCGAGCTTGAAAGCGGCAGCAGAGTTATCGGCTACGGCACAAAGAATGCACCCAACGGCAATGAATGGCTCAAGATTAAATATAACGGCTCCGTTGCATATATAGCCATGGGCTATTGCACAGAGGACGACGAATAAAATAAATCAAAAGTGCTGACGAAGACTAATTTTTCCGCGGCTCACAGAGAGGACACTCGTTTTGCTGAGAGAGAGTCCGGGCATAAAACGGAAAAAGTGCCCCTTCCGAGCTTCGCCCGATGAGGGCGGCGTAAATCTGCGTTAAAGATAATTCAAGAGGTGCATTTGCGCAATTTGGGTGGTACCGCGGTCTTCGATCGTCCCAACCTGATTGGTATTCTGCACCTTTTTTGACTTTTTATTTTGTATATTAAGAAAATTCATGCATATAACCGGAGGTAAATCATCATGGAATGGATGGGTCTTAACGAGATAAGAGAAAAATATCTCGAGTTTTTTGAATCAAAAGGGCATCTCAGAATGCCCAGCTTCTCCCTTGTTCCCCAGGGGGACAAGAGCCTTCTGCTTATCAATGCGGGTATGGCACCTCTCAAAAAGTATTTTACGGGTGAGCTTACTCCTCCCCGCAGCAGAGTTACCACCTGCCAGAAGTGCATACGCACTCCCGATATTGAAAGAGTAGGCATTACTGCCCGCCACGGAACTTATTTTGAGATGCTCGGCAACTTCTCTTTCGGCGATTATTTCAAGAGAGAGGCTGCTCACTGGGCATGGGAATTCTGCACTCAGGTCATGAAAATGCCTGCCGACAGACTTTATGTTACCGTTTATGAGGATGAAGACGGTGTTCTTACCGATAACGAGGCTTATGACATCTGGACAAAAGAGATAGGCGTTGCCCCCGACCATGTTTCAAAGCTCGGCAAGGCCGACAATTTCTGGGAGCACGGTGCAGGCCCCTGCGGTCCCTGCTCTGAAATCTATTTTGACAGAGGCGAAAAATACGGCTGCGGTTCACCCGACTGTAAGGTTGGCTGTGACTGCGACAGATATACGGAATTCTGGAATCTTGTTTTCACTCAGTTTGAAAATGACGGCAACAACAATTACACAAGACTTAAGAGCTGTAATATCGACACCGGTATGGGTCTTGAAAGACTTGCATGCATAATGCAGGGCGTTGACAACCTTTTTGAGGTTGACACCGTTCAGAACATTATGAAGCATGTTATTGACATATCCGGCGTGAAATATCACGACAACGAAAAGGATGATATCTCTCTGCGTGTTATTACCGACCATATCAGAAGCACCACATTCATGATCGGTGACGGCGTTATGCCCTCAAACGAGGGCAGAGGATACGTTTTGCGCAGACTTCTCAGAAGAGCTGCCCGTCACGGCAGATTGCTCGGCATAGAAGGCACATTCCTTTACAAGGTTTGCGAAACCGTTATCAAAGAAAATGCAAATGCTTATCCCAACCTTGTTGAGAAGAAAGACCTTATCGTAAAGGTTATCAAGGCAGAGGAAGAAAGCTTCAACAGAACAATTGACACCGGTCTTGTCATGCTTGAAAACATAATTGCCCGCAGTGAATCAAAGATTCTTTCGGGAGCCGACGCCTTCAAGCTGCAGGATACCTTCGGTTTCCCCATTGACCTTACAAGAGAGCTTCTTGAGGAAAAGGGAATGACCGTTGATATTGATGAATATAACCGTCTTTATGCCGAGAGCAGAGCCGCCGCAAGAGCAGCCCGCAAGGATGCCGGAGCAGAGGCCTGGAAGGGCACAAGCACCGTTCTTAAGGAAATCGGTGCAACCGAATTCCTCGGCTACAACGAAAACGAATGCGGTGCAAAGGTTCTTGCCGTTCTTTGTGACGGTGAGAGAGCGGATTATGTTTCCGCAGATACATCTGCCGTTCTTGTTCTTGACAGAACCGTATTTTACGGCGAAAGCGGCGGTCAGGTCGGTGATACCGGCGTTATCACCTGCAAGGATGCCGTATTTACCGTTGAAAAGACGGAAAAGACACCAAACGGAAATGTGCTTCATTTCGGTAAGCTTACCGCCGGAGATATTATTTCCGTCGGTGATGAAGTAAATGCAAAAATAAACATCTGCAAACGCACAGCCACGGCAAGAAATCACACTGCAGCTCACCTTCTTCAGGCTGCTCTCAGAGAAAAGCTCGGAACTCATGTGGAGCAGGCGGGTCAGCTTGTAAATTCCGCTGCCGTCAGATTTGACTTCACTCATTTTTCAGCGCTTACCGCTGAAGAAATAAAGGCTGTTGAAGACAGAGTTAACGAAATAATAATGTCGGCTCAGCCCGTTACCGTTGACGAAATGCCCATTGAAGAGGCAAAGAAGCTCGGCGCAATGGCACTTTTCGGCGAAAAATACGGTGACATCGTAAGAGTTGTAAAAGCCGGAGATTTTTCAACAGAGCTCTGTGGCGGTACCCATGTAAAGAATACCGGCAATCTCGGCCTTTTCAAAATCGTTTCCGAATCCTCCGTTGCGGCGGGCGTACGCCGTATAGAGGGCGTTACGGGCTTCGGTGTTATTGATTACATAGCAAAGAACAACGAGCTTATGAGAAACACGGCTGCTGCAATGAAGCTTGCAAACCCTGCCGACATAGAAAAGAAAGCAGTTGCCATGGCAGCTGAAATCAAAGCAAACGAAAAAGAAATCGAAAAGCTCCGCGGCGAAATTTCCGCAATGAAAACCGGAGATATTATGGATAATGCCGTTCAGATCGGTGCATTCAAACTCATAACAGCCACCGTTGAAGGCGTAAATCCCGGTGAACTCAGAAATATGTGCGATAAGGCCAAGGATGACGATGATCTTGTTATATTTATCTGTGGTATCAATGCCGAGCATACGGGCGCAAACTTTGCCTGCGCCTGCGGCAAAAATGCCGTTGCCGGAGGAGCACATTCCGGTAATCTCGTTAAGACGATAGCAGGTATTGCAGGCGGCTCCGGCGGAGGAAGACCCGACAGCGCCATGGCAGGTACAAAGAGCGTTGATAAGCTTGATGAGGCTATGAACGCCGTTGCCGATACTCTTAAAAATATGCTCAAGTGAGGTAGAAAAAATGGATTGTATTTTCTGTAAAATAGCTTCCGGAGAAATCCCTTCAACCAAGGTTTACGAGGATGATACCGTTGTTGCATTCAATGACCTTGACCCTCAGGCTCCCGTTCATGTTCTTATTATCCCCAAGACTCACATTTCTTCAATGGCACAAATCAACGCCGAAAACAGCGGTGTTGTTGCTCATATATTTGAGGTCGCCGCAATCATTGCAAAGGAAAAGGGTCTTGAAAACGGCTTCCGTGTCGTAAGCAACTGCGGCGAAAGTGCCGGCCAGTCGGTTATGCATCTGCATTTTCATCTTATGGGCGGCCGTGATTTCGGCTGGCCTGCAGGCTGATTTGAAATAAAATATTTTGTTATGGGAGAAATAAAAATGGATCAGTATTATACCGTTGATATAGCAGGCATGAAAAGAGACCTGCTTCGCTGCCCACTCAATGAGCATCTTGACATAGCCGCATTCATTATTTTCGGTGATGTTGAGCTTACAATTCATTCAGCAAAAGAGCTTCTTAAAAGACTTCCGGATTTTGATTATATAATCACACCCGAAGCGAAGAGCATTCCTCTTGCCTACGAAATGTCAAGACAGAGCGGCAAAAAGTATTTTGTTGCCCGTAAAAGAGCAAAGCTCTATATGAAGAACCCCGTTACCGTAAATGTTCGCTCCATAACCACCGATGCCGTTCAGACTCTTATTCTTGACGGCGTTGACGGTGAACAGATTAAGGGCAAAAAGGTTGTTATTCTTGACGATGTTATCAGCACCGGAGAATCACTTAAGGCTGTTGAAGAGCTTGTTGCTCAGTTTGACTGTGAAGTCGTCGGCAAAGCCGCTGTTCTTGCAGAGGGCGATGCCTTTGAAAGAGACGATATTACCGTTCTCGGATTTATTCCTCTTATCGAAAAATAAGGATGTGACCTTATGCCGCGTCCCTTTGCCGTTATAGGTCTTACTGTTTTCGGAGTGCTTGCCGTGCTTTGCGCCGCAAGCTCCGTGACGGTAATAATTGCACTTGTGTTTTTTACACTTTGCCTTGCTTTAAGTCTTGCTTACGGAAAGCTTCGGAAGGGCAAGGTTTTCCCCGTGGCCTTTGCCGCCGCGGCTCTTGCCTGCCTTTTGCTGACGGCGGTAAATGAATTCTATTATTATCCGCAGATGAAGCTTGTCGGTTCAGACCGTGAAATGACTCTGACGGTTACATCCGATTGCGAAACGGAATACGGCAATTACTATTTTGATGCCGAGGCAGACAGTATTGACGGTGAAAAAGCATCGGTGAATTTACGGCTTATGTTTTCCTCCGTACCGGAAATCGGGGCTTATGACAGACTTGAAGGTACATTTACCGTTTATAAGCTCGGAAATACGGCAGACAGCATTCATCTCAGCCGGAAATCCGAAAACAGATTTCTCGGCGCATATACGGATGATGAAGCTTATTCCGTTATTTCAAAAGGGATAAATGACCGTTCTTTCGGTCACAGGCTTTTTAATATCCGTTCTGCCGTAAAAGGTGCGGTAATGAGGATGCTCCCCAACGATTGCGGAGCGTTGGCCGTGGCTCTTATTCTCGGCGACAGAAGCGGCCTTTCCGACGAAGCATACCTTAATCTTCGGGAGTGCGGCGTTACTCACATTATCTGTGTTTCCGGTCTGCATATTTCTCTGTGGTCCTGCGCCGTGCTGTGGCTGCTGAGAAAAATCAGGCTCGGAGAAAAGCTTGCCTGCGCTCTGACAATACCCGCAGTTATATTCTTCATGCTCATTGCGGGTATGACCTATTCCGTAATGCGTTCGGGCATTATGATGATACTTGCGCTGCTTGCAAATATTCTTTTCAGAAAAAGTGATTCCCTTAACTCTCTCGGTGCGGCTCTTACGGCCATTCTCTGCGTGAATCCTTATGCCGCCGGGAATACGGGGTTACAGCTTTCGGCACTTGCAACTCTCGGCATAGTCCTTTATTCCGAATATATTCAGCCGAAATTCAATGAGTTCTGTAATAAGCACAGCTTGGCTCGGGCTTTTTCCGCCCCTGCCGGAACTGCTGCGGTGACGCTGACGGCAACCGCATTTACTCTGCCCGTTACATTAGGCGTATTCGGCAGGCTCAGTCTTTGCGTTCTGCCTGCAAATCTTCTGATAATATGGGCCGCAGAGGCCTGTATGATAACCGCTCTTATCGGTGCAGCCGTATCACTCATACCGGGTGTTTTCAATTTGCCCGGCTTTGTTTCGGGAGTGCTTGCAAAATATATTCTTAAGATAACACAGCTTCTTTCCGGGGTGAATTTTCCCGACATCACATTGAGTGAAAGAGATATTTATACGGTTTTGTGCGGCGTTTTCGCACTTTGCGCCCTCGTTGCGCTGATGGCTTACAGCGGAAAAAAGGCTGTTCGCTCCGGCGCCGCGGTAATTGCCGCGCTGTTTATCACAGTTTCGGCATTTTATGTTTACCGTGACAGAAAAATCACGGCAATAAATGTTCTTGATGCCGGAAACGGCTGTGCCGTACTGATTTCAAAGGGCGGCAGCTCCGTTCTTGTCGGCTGCGGCGGAGACAGCTTCAACGGGGCAAATATCATAAGCCGCGGTATTTCCGACTCCGGCTCAAAACTGAAAGCCGTGGTCATACCCGACGATAAAAAAGCTTACAAAAGCTTCCTTGCGGCTGTTCCCGAAATAAAGGAAACGGAAAGAATTTACTGTGACGGAATACCCGCAGGCTTCAATAAATATGAAAACAGCTTCAGACCGCTGACCGAAAAAATCACGGTTGACGGGATGAATTTTGAATTTGACATCCGTGACGGAAAAGCCGCAAACTGCTTTATACATACGGATGATACAGACGCGGCAATCGTTTTTGATACTGCCGCAAAAAATGAAAAAATCCAAAATTGCTCTGTTGTTATTTGCCCCGGTGATTATCCCGACGCAATCGGGTTTTCCTGTCTGAAAGCCTTGATTTTTCAGGCGGATAACGGCAGGGGATATGACCTTTGCTCAAAGCTTTCGGCAAAGGGAATACCTGCTTTTTCCACCGCAGAATGCGGTAACCTGATTGTTACCGCCGAAAACGGTGCGGTAAACACAAAAAGATGAATCAAGGAGGTGTACCATGGCCGAGATAGATGAAAGCGGGCTCAAAGAGCTCATAAAAAAGAATCCCGTAGGGGCTTATCTTATATACGGTGAGGAAGAATATCTTGTAAAGGTTTATACCGAGCGCCTGGTGAATGCCTCTGTTGATGAAAGCTTCCGTGATTTCAATTTCCATGTTTTCGAAGGCGAAAATGCCGGAATTCCGGAAATATATGAAAGTGCTTCCGCTGTTCCCATGATGGCGGAAAGCAAATGTGTGCTTGTAAAAAACTATCCCTTCGGAACTGCCGGGGACGGTGAAATGAAAGCTCTTGAGGAGCTTCTCAAGGATAATCCCGAGGATAATTGTCTCATATTTTCCTATCCCGCAGGTGCGCCGAAGGCAACGGACATAAAGCACGCATCATCGCTTTTTTCAAAGTACGGTTATGTTGTAAAATTTGACAAAAAAACAAAGGGCGAGCTTCGGAAAATCCTTGAAAGCGGTGCCCTCAAAAGAGAAAAATCCTTCGAAAAAGGCGTTGCGGATTATCTTATTTCCTGTGTCGGTGACGACCTCAATCTGCTTGGCAACGAGCTTGAAAAGGTCTGCGCTTATGCGGGGGAAAGCATTAAATATTCCGATGTTGATGCGGTTTGCATAAAGAGCCTTGATGCCAGAGTTTTTGATATGGTAAAGGACCTTGTGGCGGGTCATTTTGATGCCGCTTTCCGCAAGCTGTCTCAGCTTTTTGCTCGCCGTGAGGATGAATATATGATACTCGGCGCGCTGATTGCTCAATACACCGATATGTACCGTGCCTGTGCCGCGGTATCGGCCGGGCGCAGGGCGGCAGAGGTTTTGTCATATTATCCGAGCTATAAGGGAAAGGATTTCCGCCTTAACAATGCGGCGAGAAACGCCTCGGATATGTCTTTGCCTCAGATAGGCAAATGCATTGAAATTCTTGCAAAAGCGGACACTGCTCTCAAAAGCACGAGAGCAGACAAAAAACAGGTTCTCGAACAGACTCTTGTGAGCCTTGCGAGAGCCGGCAGGTGATCAGATGATAAAAATCAGACAGACGGTCATCGTTGAAGGAAAATACGATAAAATAAAGCTGTCTTCCATTATAGATGCTCCGATTATTCAGACCGACGGTTTCGGAATTTTTAAGGATAAGGAGCTTCAGCAGATGATAAGAATGATGGCGGAAAAGAACGGTATTCTCGTTCTCACCGACAGTGATTCGGCAGGCTTCAAGATTCGTTCCTTCATCGGCTCGACCGTTGACCCTAAATATATTATAAACGCTTATATTCCCGATATTTTCGGTAAGGAAAAGCGTAAAACCGAGCCTTCAAAGGAAGGAAAGCTCGGCGTTGAGGGAGTTCCAGAAAGTGTTATAATCGAAGCGCTCGAAAGGGCGGGCGTGCTGTGCGAAAGCGTTGAAAAACCCGAGCGCCCCATAACCAAGCAGGATTTATATGAGCTCGGTTTGAGCGGCGGACCGGACAGTGCCGGTAAAAGAGCGGCTCTGCTGAAATATTACAGACTTCCGTCAAGACTTACGGCAAATTCTCTTGTGAAGGTGCTTAACTGCATCACCACTTATGACAGATTTTGTGCGGATATTCCGCAGATTTTCAAGGAGTACGGATTATGTTCAGAATAGGTCACGGCTATGATGTTCACCGCCTTGTTGAGGGCAGAAAGCTCATAATCGGCGGCGAGGAAATTGAATACGAAAAAGGCCTGCTGGGTCACTCCGATGCGGATGTGCTGCTTCATGCGGTTGCCGATGCTTTGCTCGGTGCGGCAGCTCTCGGCGACATCGGAAAGCTTTTCCCCGACAACGACCCGGAGTATGAAGGTGCAGACAGCCTCGTGCTTCTTTCAAAGGTGGTAAAACACCTTGCGGATAAAGGCTTTTCGGTTTCAAATATCGACAGCACAATAATCGCACAAAAGCCGAAAATGGGACCTCACATTGACAAAATGAGAGAGAATATTGCCCGTGCCTGCGGCATTGATTCTTCCTTTGTCAGTGTAAAAGCCACTACCGAAGAGGGCCTCGGTTTCAGCGGTGAAGGTCTCGGAATTGCCGCACATGCCGTTGTACTGATTACCGACTGATTATTGTTTTTTTACATATTTTTTGGGCGTTAAAACGCCGGAAAGGAAAGGCTTATGTTTTCCCTTGACCGAGTTTTTGATTTCTTTACGAAAATACCGTCTATCAAATTCGGAATAACGGATTTAATGGATATTTTCTTCGTATTCCTTGTGCTTTATATAGGCATAAGAATCATCAGAGAAACCAGAGCTTTTCAGATGATGAAAGGCCTGCTTCTGCTTGCCTTAGGTTATTTTGTTGCCTACGGCTTTGAAATGCAGGCGAGTACGTATATTTTCCGGTTCATTTTCAGCAACATCATTTTTCTGTTCATCGTTATTTTTCAGCCGGAAATCAGACAGGTTGTTGAGCATATCGGCACCAACAGAATGAACCTTCTCAAAAGTTTGTTCAAGGCGTCGGATGAGGGCGTGAATGAGGTCATAACCTCTTCAACCATTGAAATATGCAAGGCCGTTCAGAAAATGAGCGACGAAAAAATCGGCGCACTCATCGTAATGGAAAAGAACACCCATATTGTTGACGTTATCAGAACCGGTACGGAAATTGACGCAAAGGTTTCCGAGGAGCTTATGGGCAATATTTTCTATCCGAAATCACCGCTTCATGACGGTGCGGCTGTCATAAAAGACGGCAGAGTGGTTGCCGCAGGCTGTGTTTTGCCTTTGACAAAGCATAATGATGAGGTTTCAAGTGAGCTTGGTACAAGGCACAGAGCCGCTTTGGGTATCAGCGAGTCGAGCGATTCCATGGCTGTTGTTGTTTCTGAGGAAACGGGAGCGATTTCCGTAGCTCAGGGCGGAAATCTTACAAGAGGAATTTCCGAGTCGGAGCTTCGTGAAAAGATACTTGATTATCTCATTGTATCTTCGGAATCAAAGGGTCAGAATGAGAAAAACAGCCTTGTTAAATTTGTAAAGGGATTGAAGAAATGAAAAAGAAGAAAAAGCTTTCCGATCTGTTTTACAATGATAAATTTGTCGGGGTACTGTCTTTAATTGCGGCGGTGCTTATCTGGCTCGTGGTTTCCGTTGAGCTTTCGCCCGAAACCACCGTTGTTGTTTACAATGTGCCCGTGAGCATTGACACCTCCTCAACGGATATTCTTAACCTGAAAACCTTTGATGACAACGATTATACCGTAAATGTTACAATAAGCGGAAAGAAATATATCGTTGAGTCAAAGGAAAATCAGCAGCTTATCAAGGTTACGGCAAGCTCTGCTTCCGTGACCACATCGGGCAATTATTATCTGCCTCTTACACCGTCTGTTGACGGCGACAAAAATCTGTTTTCCATTGACGGTATTTCACAAAGTGATATAAGTGTTTATTACGATTATGAAACCTCAAAGGAATTTCGTGTTGAGATTGAAAATGACGGCACGGAAAACATAGTTCCCGACGGATATGTTGCAGGTGAAATAAGCGGCGATTTTTCCGTTGTTAAAGCAACGGGCCCGAAATCCGAGATAAACAAAATAGAAAAAATGGTTGCCAGAACGCAGATAAAGGACAGCCTGACTTCAAATTATAAGGAGAATTGTGCCGTTGAAGCCATAACAAAGGACGGCAGTCTGCTCAGATATACCTCTTTGAATCACGACAAGGTCAATGTCACCATTCCCGTTTATAAAGAGGTCGTTATGACCGCAGGCGTTGAGTTTACGGGTAAGCCCTTCAATTACATTGACGGTCTGCCTTATACGGTAAGCCCCGCTTCCGCAAAATTCGGTGTTGCGGAGGAAAGACTTGACGGCTCCGACACAGCCATAACAATCAAGAGTATAGATTTCAGTGAGCTTAAGCCGGGCAGAAATGATTTCAAGGTGAAATCCGAGGATATTGAAAACTGCATAATTCTTGACGGAACAAAGGAATTTACCGTTACCGTCAATGTTGACGGCGTTTCATCCGCAACGGTAAAAGCAGGGGATAATCTCAACATTCAATACATCAACGGTACCGAAGAAAATATTCTTCTGGCACAGCCCGATTTTGAGGACCTTACCCTTGTAGGCCCCAAGGATGTTATTGAGTCCATTGCCGCCGGAAATATCACGCTTACCGTTGACCTTGAGGATATTGATTCCGATGAGGGGGATGTTTCGCTTCCGGTTACATTTACGGACAAGCAGGTATGGCTGTACGGAAATTATACTGTAACGATTACAAAAGGATAAAAGCTATCCAAAATATATTATTAGACCCGCTGAAATTTTTCGGCGGGTATTTTTTATCAAACTTGGCTGCAGGGTTTTTATCCCTGCGGCAAATTTTTACATATTATATTATAATAATTAAAAATTATTTAATATTTTTTGTTGAATTGTTTTTATAAAGTGTGTTATAATATCGGAGAATATATGATAACATGAGAGGAGTGCAGCCGTATGAAGCGAAAAGCCGTTGCCGTAATTGCTTTTTTGTTTGTGATATGCTTTATGTTTTCGTCCTGCGGAACGGGCTCGCTGATACGCCCGGTTGACTCTCTTCTCACGCCTCCGCTTTATTATTCCGAGTATGAAGAGCTCGTCAAGGCGTTTAACGATGCCGTTGACAAAAGCGTGGTGCTCTGCAACCCCACGGAGGGCGATCATCTTTCCGCAATTACCGTCAGCGACATCGACAGTGACGGCATTGAAGAGGGAATAGTATTTTACAGAGATACGCTTGAGGAAGATATAGCCTGCTTTTCCGTATTCAAGAATATTGACGGAAGCTGGACGGATTGCGGTGACTATGTAGGTTACGGAAACAGAGTTACTTCTCTTGTCTTTGCCGACCTTGACGGTGACAGCACCTCCGAAATAATGGTTATCTGGAATTACTCGGGTATCACCGGCGGCAAGGTGCTTTCGGTTTACCGCTCAAAGACGGGAAATATCAAGTATTCGGAAATCGCCAAGGAGTCCTGTGACCTTGCAAAGGCGGTCGATCTTGATGCCGACGGATTTGAAGAGGTTTTTTTCATAACCTCAGTTACAGATAAAAGCAATGTTTCAAGAAAAGCAAAGCTGATGAAGTATTACGATAAGAAATTCGGCGTTGTAAGCGAAACGCCCGTTGACGCCAATATCAGCAGCTATGCTTCCTGCAAATTTGAAAAAGATGATGAAGGCTTCCCGGTGAGAATATATCTTGATGCCATAAAGGGACAGGATATGATGATAACCGAAATAATTTACTGGGATAAATCCGCTTCGGCTCTCGTTGCTCCTCTTTATGACAGTCAGACGCAGACAAACACGGTGTCACTGAGATATGAGCAAATCGAGTGTGCCGACATTGACGGTGACGGCAAATACGAAATTCCCGTTCAGAGCGTTTACTCCGGCTCTGAGGATGAACCCGATACCCTGGTTTATCTTACCGACTGGTCATATTTTGAAGGAAATGAGCCCGTAAGCAGCAGAGAAACCTTTGTAAATCTCAAAGACGGTTATTATGTTGACCTTACTCAGCTTCCGAAGGTGAGGCTGAATATCCGCAGACAGTCAGCGGAGGATTGGTCCGGTTGGGTGATTTACAGCGAAAATTCGGAAAAGCTTATCGGCAATACGCTCCTTACGGTTACGGAGTGTACCAAAAAAAGATGGGAAAGCGGACTTTACGATTCCCATATAATCATATTCAAGCAGCTTGATTTTGTTCTCTGTGCCAGAATAAACAATCTGGGCGAGGAAATGGGCCTGACGGAAGAAACGGTACGCAAGGCCGTTGTGAAGCTGCCTTAATCGGAGGTGTGAAAATGAGAAGAGTTCTGATAGCCGAGGATGAATCGGCAATAAGAGATTTTGTGGTTATAAATCTTAAAAGAGGCGGCTATGATGTCATTGAGGCCGAAAACGGAGCCGTGGCTCTTGAGCTTTACGAAGCCTGCGGCGGAGATATTGATGTTGCCGTACTTGATGTTATGATGCCCGAGGTTGACGGCTTGCAGGTCTGCAAGGAGCTCAGAGCGAAAAACAACAATATCGGTATTATCATGCTGACCGCAAAATCACAGGAAATGGATAAAATAACCGGGCTTATGATGGGCGCCGATGATTATATCACAAAGCCCTTTTCACCTACGGAGCTTGTGGCGAGAGTTGATGCCATTTACCGCAGAGTTGCCATGAGCACAGCGGCACCGAAAAACAGCGATGTTATTGAGCTGGGCGAATTCAAGCTCAATCTCCGCTCCCGTTCCCTTTCAAAAAACGGGAAATATATCGAGCTGACACAGGTTGAGTTTCAGATAGTCGAATATTTCTTCTCAAATCCCGGTGAGGTTCTCAGCCGTACCGACATTCTCAATAAGGTCTGGGGTACCGAGTATTTCGGAGAAGAAAAGATAGTCGATGTAAATATCAGAAGACTTCGTATGAAGGTCGAAACAGACCCGTCGGTTCCCGCTCATCTTATGACGGTGTGGGGCGTAGGCTATAAATGGATGGCATAACGGAATAAAAAAGCGTTGGAGGTGAAGACAATGAAATACCGCAGCATAACGAAGCGCTGGTTCTTTGATGTTGCTTCCATAGTGCTGATAATTCTCGTTGTCGCTTCATTCTCCGCCTTTATGATAGTCCGCAATTATTATTACGGTGCCGCCGAAATGACCGTGGAGTCAATTTCAAGTGAAGAAATAGCCTCCATATTCAGTCTTTACGGTGCATCCAATTCGGGCTTTGAATCCGCCGCCAGAGATTATGTTGAAAACTTTTCCGAAAAAGATAAAATGGCGGTATGGGTAATCAATTCAAACGGCAGGGTGGTCGTTTCCTCCAGCGGCTTTTCCATAAACGACGAGGTGGAAATGCCGGATTTCACCATGGCGGTGACAAATACGACAGGCAGCGCAAGGTGGACGGGAAAGCTTCCCTCCGGCGAAAGAATAATGGCTTACACCTGCGCTTACAGATATTCGGACGGAGAGCTCGGCGGAGCCATAAGATATATGGTTTCACTTGACGCTCTTGATGAACAGCTTGCAATAGTGGCGATAATGATAATTTTTATCACAGCCATTATGTTTATTGCACTTACGGTCTCCGGCCTTGTTTTCGTGCGCTCCATAATCACTCCGGTCAAGGATATCGGTGCCACGGCAAAAAAGATAGCCGGAGGAGACCTCAGCGCGAGCATAGACCACTATCCGTTCAATGACGAAATCGGTGAGCTTTGTACCACCATAAACGATATGGCAGACAAGCTTGCAGAGTCTGACCGGATGAAAAATGACTTTATTTCCACGGTTTCTCACGAGCTCAGAACTCCGCTTACCGCCATAAGAGGCTGGGGCGAAACGATTTCACAAATCGGAGAGAGCGACCCGGGCATGACAAAGAGGGGAATGGAAATAATCATCAGCGAGGCTTCAAGACTCAATGACATGGTTGAAGAGCTTCTTGACTTCTCCCGCGTGAACAGCGGCAGAATGAAGCTTAAGGAAGAAAAAGTCGATTTTCTTGCCGAGCTTGACGATGTGCTTTTCACCTTTAAGGACAGAGCCATAAGGGAAGGCATTGAAATTACATACAGCGTGCCCAAAACTCCGGCGCCCGGAACGGGTGACTCGGCGAGAATAAAACAGGTTTACATAAACATTCTCGACAATGCCGTCAAATATACGGAGCAGGGCGGAAAGATAAATGTTGAGGCGGTCATTACCGATAAAACCCTGCTCACGGTTTCGTTCAGTGATACGGGTGCGGGCATAAAGCCCGAGGATCTGCCTCATGTAAAAGAAAAATTCTACAAAGCAAATACCACCGTAAGAGGGTCGGGCATCGGCCTTGCGGTTTGTGATGAAATAATGAAGCTTCACGGCGGAACGCTTGAAATTGACAGCGTTTACGGCCAGGGTACCACGGTAACGGTTACTCTGCCTCTTGACCCGCCTGCCGCTTCGGTAAAGGAGAGCACCAATGAGTAAAGAAAATTATGTAGCAGTCGGCGGACAGGCACTTATGGAAGGCATAATGATGAGAGGACCGAAAGGAACGGCAATGTCATGCAGACTTCCCGACGGCACCATCGACACGGAAATGAAAGAATTTGTTTCCGTGAGAAAAAAATATAAATTTCTCAATGTACCTCTTGTCAGAGGTGTGGTTTCCTTTATCGAATCCATGGTTCTCGGCTACAAGCTCCTTATGGAGAGTGCGGAAAAGACAAGCCTTGACCTTGATGACGGTGAGAATGAATCAAAGCTTGACAAATGGCTTTCCGAGCATTTCGGCCCCAAGATGATGGCTGTTATCGGTACGGTCGCCACCGTGCTGGGCGTGGGTCTTGCCTTTGTGCTGTTTTTCTATCTTCCCACTCTCGCTTACAGCCTTTTCAATGAGCATCTTTTCAAATCCGTTAATCTCAGCGATGTGGGCGGCTTCAATTTCAGACCCGTTTTTGAGGGAATAATCAGAATAATAATATTCATTGCCTATATGTGGGCAACCTCAAAAATGAAAGAAATCAAACGCGTTTATATGTATCACGGTGCGGAGCACAAAACCATATTCTGCTTTGAGCACGGCAAAGAGCTTACCGTTGAAAACATCATGAAAGAAAAGCGCTTCCATCCCAGATGCGGAACAAGCTTCATTTTTGTGACAATTCTGCTGAGTATTCTCATTTCTTCCGTTGCTGCCATGCTTCTGCCCGAGTCAATTACGGAAACACGCTGGCTCTGGATAATCGTAAAGCTTTTGCTTCTGCCCTTTATTATGGGTATCGGCTTTGAATTTATACAGCTTGCGGGCAAATACCCCAACAGGTTTACAAAGGCTCTTTCGGCTCCCGGCCTTGCAATGCAGAGAATTACCACTGCTGAGCCCGACGGCCCGATCGTTGAGGTCGCCATTGAGGCAATGAAAGCCTGCCTTACGGGTGAAATCCCTCAGAAGGAAGAGAAAGAAGAAGCCGCAGAAGAAGCCGATGCGGAGAATGAAGAAAATGACCCTCAGTGAGCTTCTGAAAAAAGGAACGGATGTTCTTGCTGCCGCCGGTGTCGAAAACGCCGGAAACGAGGCAATATGGATGCTTGAAGATACGGCAGAGGTTACTTTTTCTCACCTGCGTGCTTTCCCGTGTGAGGAATGCAGCCCCCAAAAAGCAGATGAATATCTGTCAAAAATCCGTGAAAGAGAAAACGGCAGACCGCTGCAGTACATTCTCGGCCACTGGGATTTTTACGGCAGAGATTTTTCCGTCGGAGAAGGTGTGCTTATACCGAGACCCGAAACAGAAATGCTTGTTGACCTTGCTCTCGAAAAGCTGAAGGATGTTCCGAACCCCATTGTGACAGACCTTTGTGCAGGCACGGGGTGCATAGGGCTTACGATAGCTGCCGAAAGACCCGATTCAAAGGTTTATCTTGTGGAAAAATATGACGGCGCTTCCGAATGGCTCAAAAGAAACCGTGAAGCCGTTGCTCCCCTCAATACGGTCATCATAAAGGGTGATGTGCTTACGGAGCTTAAGGAGCTCGGGCTTCCGAGGGCCGATATGGTGCTTTCAAATCCGCCTTACATAAACAGTGATGAAATACCGTCGTTACAGAAAGAGGTTCTTAAAGAACCGGTGACTGCCCTTGACGGCGGCAGAGACGGGCTTGTGTTTTACCGTGCCATTGCCGAAGCTATGCCGTATATATGCAAAGGCTGTGCCGCTTTTGAGTGCGGTGAAAATCAGGCGCAGTCCGTAAAAGAAATTTTCGGCGGAGCCGAAATAATAAAAGACTTTGCCGGAACAGACAGAGTTGTGTTTATTCCCGGGGAGGAAAAACAATGATATTTGATTTGATAAGGAACGGCTTTTCCGTTAACCTTATTGTGAATTTATTTGCAAGAGTGTTTGTGGTTTTCTGTGTACTGCCCATTCACGAATTTGCCCATGCCCTTGTGGCAACAAAGCTGGGGGATAATACACCGAGGCTTAACGGCCGACTTACAATAAGCCCCATGGCTCACCTTGACATACTCGGTGCGGTTATGATATTCATTGCAGGCTTCGGCTATGCAAAGCCTGTTTCGGTAAACCCGAGGAATTTCAAAAACCCGAAAAAGGGTATGGCAATCACCGCCGCGGCAGGCCCGGTTTCAAACCTGCTCATGGCACTTGCTTCGCTCGTCATTGCCAACATAGCGGGAATATGGGTCAACAGAACTGCTGCCGTTGCTCCTGCCGCCGCATATTATTTCTTCTACTATGCGGCAACAATAAATGTTTCTCTGGCAGTTTTCAATCTTATTCCGATTCCGCCTCTTGACGGGTCGAGAATTTTGAGTCTTGTGCTTCCCGGTAAATATTATTTCAAAATCATGAAGTACGAGAGATACATTGTTTACGGCATTTTCATTCTCATGCTTACGGGTATTCTGAGCATACCCATGAATTTTGTCTGCAGTTACATTATGAGAGGTCTCGGGTTTATTGCCGGTCTTCCTTTCAGATTCATTCAATAAAACTGCCGAAGGAGCGGTATTTTGGAAAAAATACAGTACAAGCTTGAAGTATTTGAAGGACCTATGGATCTTCTGCTTCAGCTTATAAGCAAAAAACAGGTCAGCATCAATGATGTTCCAATAATGGAAATAATCGAGCAGTATCTTGATTATGTACGCCGTTTGCAGGAGGATGACCTTGATATATCAAGCGAATTTCTTGAAATGGCGGCAAGGCTCATTTACATAAAAACCGTTTCCCTGCTTCCCGTTCATGAGGAGGCGGAAAAGCTGGTTGAAGAGCTTCGCGGAGAACTTATCGAATACCGTGACTGCAAACTGGTGGCGGGTAAGCTCCGTGAATCCGGAAAAGGCTTTGATTATATGTACCGTGAGCCTGAGGACATTGAGGTTGACATGACCTACACAAGAATTCACGAGCCCGTGGATATTTTCAAGGCTTACATTGCGGCTGTGGGCAAGGGCTTAAGGCGTCTGCCGCCTCCGGCAGAGGCATTCAGCGGCATTGTTGCTCACAAAATCGTTTCCGTTGCATCAAGAATAAGCGTTATCGTTGAAAGATTCAGAAACGGCGGAAAGCAGAAATTCTCTGCATTTTTTGAAAATTCGGAGTCCCGTTCCGAAATGGTGGCGACCTTCCTTGCTTTGCTTGCCATGGTCAAAGCCAAGAGGATAACCTTTGACGGTGACTTTGAGGACCCGGAAATAACATTGCTTCAGGGCAGAGGGGAGGAAATGGAAATTGACGAATGAAGAACTCAGAGCGTGTGTGGAAGCTATACTTTTCGCTTCCGGCGAGCCTCTTGAAATAACGAGAATTGCCGAGGCTCTTGAAATCGAGACCGAAGAAGTTCAGAGTGCGCTTTTTGAAATAAGCGCAGGCTATGACAATATGAATAGCGGAATCTGTCTTCTGAAGCTCGGCAACAAATATCAGCTTTGCTCAAGAGTTGAGTATGCTCCTCAGATAAGAGCCGTGCTTGACCTTAAGAAAAACATTCCCCTTTCAAATGCCGCTCTTGAAGTGCTTGCCGTTGTTGCTTACAATCAGCCGGTCACAAAGGGCTACATTGAGCAGATAAGAGGCGTTGACTGCTCCGGTGTTGTTTCAACTCTGTGTCAGAAAGGGCTTCTTGAGGAAAAGGGAAGACTTGATTTGCCGGGCAGACCTCTTACATACGGTACCACACCGAATTTCCTTCGCTGTTTCTGCCTTACATCCCTTGCGGACCTTCCCGAGCTTCCCGAAAAAGTCGGCGATGAGCAGCTTATCGGCAGCCCCGAGGAAGAAATAGACTCGACTCAGGGCGAGCAGATACGCAATTTCTTCCAGGCAGAGCTTGAAAGCGAAGCGGAACCCTCCGGCGATGAAAATGAAGAACAGGAGGGGATGCAGTAAATGAAAGCATTGTTTATCATTCTCGGCATAATCGCGTTCTTTATTCTTATTCTTTCCGTCAAGGTGAGAATTGCCGTTCATTCCGAAGACGGAGTTTCACTTTCGATAAGATGGCTTTTCCTGAAATTCAATATTCTTCCGAAGAAAAAGAAGGAGAAGAAGCCGAAGAAAGAGAAAAAGAAAAAGGAAAAGAAGAAAAAGAAGTCTGAAGAGCCGGAAAAGAAGGACGAAAAAATTCCGGAGCCGAAGAAGAAAAAAGATAACATATTTGTCAGATATTATAAAAACAACGGAGTCAGCGGTACCGTTGAGCTTCTCGAAAGGCTTGCAAAGGCCATCGGCGGTATGTTCAGACGCATAGGCAAAGCGTTTATCATAGAGGAATTATTCATTTCTCTGCTTGTCGGTGCCGGTGACAGTGCCGAAACCGCAATCAAATACGGCAAAACCTGCTCAAAAATTTACCCTGCCATGGGACTTCTGGTCGATAATCTCAGAATCAGAAAATACAATCTCGAGGTTTCTCCGGATTTCATAAACGGCAAAAACAAGGCAAGGCTTCACGGCAATCTTTCCGTAAGACCGAGCCTGCTTATCTGGGCGGTAATCGTGGTTGCCTTCCAGCTCTTATTCAAAGTGGTCATAAAATTCCTCAAAGGCTCAAAAGCGAAAAAAGCTGCGGCAACAGAGGAAAATAAAAATAACAAATAAAAATCAGAAAGGTGAAAAAACATGAAAGAACAATCTGCATCAGGAATTCTCGGCACTTCAATCGAAAAAATCAAGGACCTTGTTGATGTAAGCACTATCGTAGGCGAGCCCATCAACATCAGCGACGCAATTCAGATCATCCCCGTTTCAAAGGTTACTTACGGCTTTGCTTCCGGCGGAAGCGATTTCCCCTCAAAGAGCAATCAGGAGCTTTTCGGCGGCGGCGGCGGAGCAGGCATCACCATCACTCCCGTTGCATTCCTTGTTGTCAATAACGGCAATGTTTCAATTAAATATATCAATGCTGCAGAAGGCTCGGTTGAGAGAGTTATCGGCATGGTTCCCGACCTTGTTGACAAGGCATCCGATGTTATTGCTCAGCTTACTCATAAGGACACAAGCGTTGATAAGGCTGTTGCCGATTATATGGAAGGCAAGCCCGAAGAAGCTTCTGCCGAATAATCTGAGGTGACCAGCTTTGCCCGACAATAAAATCAGATTACAGAAATTTCTTTCGGAAGCAGGCGTTGCTTCCAGAAGAAAATCAGAAGAACTCATAGAGCAGGGCGTTGTCAGAGTCAACAACAGAACCGCAAAGATCGGCGACAGTGTTGACCCGGTGAGAGATACAGTCACGGTCAGAGGCAGAAGAGTTGCCAGAACGGGAAATCTCTATTATATTCTGCTCAACAAGCCCCGCGGATATGTTACCACGATGGATGATGACCTCGGCAGAAAATGTGTCACCGAGCTTGTCAGCGACATCAAGGAGCGTATATACCCCGTGGGAAGACTTGACCGTGTTTCAGAGGGCGCATTGCTCATGACCAATGACGGTGCTTTTGCAAACGCCATGATGCACCCTTCACGCCATGTTCCGAAAACATATAAGGTCACTGTTCGCCCCGATGTTACCAAAGCCCAGGTTGAAGCCCTGAGCAGCGGCATTGAAATCGACGGCAGAATGACCGCCCCTGCCGATGCTCATGTAATTGAGCGTCAGGAAGGAAAAGCAGTACTTGAAATCGTGCTTTACGAAGGCCGCAACAGACAGATAAGAAAAATGTGTGAGGCTCTCGGCCTTGAAGTTGCCCGCCTTAAAAGAACTGCCGTGGGCAATGTCCGTTTAGGTACGCTGCCCGTAGGCAAATACCGTGACCTGACGGAGCAGGAAATAAATTCTCTTCTCGTAATGTCCGGTATGAAAAAGGAGTGAGCTTATGATTTCCTTTAAGCCTTCCGGGGCACGGGGCGATGTGCTCGCTTACGGTGCTTACGACGAAAACGCAGCTGAATGCGGCATGTGCCGCTTCACTCTCGGCGGATATGATATGAAGATATTATCCGTTGAGGGCGAAGATATAATCTGCGAAGGGCTTCTGCGCTCCTCCATGAATTTCTGTGCTCAGCGAGGTGCATACATTGCACATTTTGAGCCGGAAATCATACCTGCGGCGGTAAGGCTCGGCTTCAGTGCAGAAAAAACCGCCGTTGAAATTCCCGACGCGCTTGCGTCATCCTGCTGCTCCTGCGGCAAATGAATTGGAGTGATTCCCGTGATAAAAAGTATGACCGGCTACGGCAGAGCTCAGCTTGTCGAAGACGGTATGAACATAACCGTTGAGGTCAAGAGCGTAAATCACAGATACTTTGAGTTTTCCTCAAAGCTTCCGAGAAACTACGGCTTTCTTGACGAAAAGCTGAAAAGCTTTTTTATGGATAAGCTTACCCGCGGCAAAATGGAATGCTATGTTTCCGTTGAATCTGTTGAAGAGCCGGATGTTGTAATTGAAATCAATCATCCTCTTGTCAAGAGCTATATTGCCGCTTACAAGGAGCTTTCCGAAACCTACGGTCTTGAAAATGACATCTGTGTTTCCGATATGGTCAAGGCTGCCGATGTGCTTAATGTGCGTAAGCAGGCGGCAGATGAGGACAGAATCTGGAACGCCGTAAAGGTTGTTGCCGAACAGGCACTTGAAAGATTCGTTTCCATGCGTGAGGCTGAGGGTGAAAGGCTGAAGGCCGATGTTTCCTCAAGGCTTGAAATAATTCTTGAAAATGTGGCCTTTGTTGAAGAGCGTTCACCCGAAACCGTTAAAGAATATAATGAAAAGCTTCTTGCAAGGCTTCGTGAGATGCTTGAGGATACCCATATTGATGAACAGCGTATTCTCACAGAGGCGGCAATTTTTGCCGATAAAATAGCCGTTGCGGAAGAAACGGTAAGACTTCGCAGCCATATTTCTCAGATGAGAGCTTTCCTGGAGGCTGATGAAGCTATCGGCAAAAAGATGGATTTCCTTGTTCAGGAAATGAACAGAGAAGCAAATACCATCGGCTCAAAGGCCAATGATGTTGAAATTGCCCGCAAGGTGGTTGCAATAAAAGCGGAGATAGAAAAAATCCGTGAGCAGATACAGAACATAGAATAAGGGTGAAAAAATGAAGCTGATAAATATAGGCTTCGGCAATATGATAAACGCAAGCCGTCTTGTTGCGGTGGTCAGCCCCGAATCCGCTCCCATAAAAAGAATGATTCAGGAGAGCAAGGAAAAGGGAACTCTTATTGATGCTACCCACGGCAGACGCACAAGAGCAGTTATCATTACCGACAGCGATCATATTATCCTTACCTATCTTCAGAGCGAAACCGTAGCCACAAGGCTGAACGGTGAGGCTTCCGTAATCAGCGAGGAGGATGAAGATGAATGACAAAAAAGGCGTCCTTATCGTTTTTTCGGGTCCCTCCGGTGTCGGTAAGGATACGGTTCTGAAAGAGCTTGTCAAGCGAAACGAAGATATGAGGGTGTCAATTTCCATGACCACCCGTGAACCGAGAGGCAAAGAGGTTGACGGCGTTGACTATTATTTTGTTTCAAGGGAATACTTTGAAAAAAAGGTCAGCGAAGGCAAAATGCTGGAATATGCCGAGTATAACGGCAATTATTACGGCACGCCCAAAGCACCTGTTGATGAAATGCTCTCTTCCGGAATAAGCGTTATTCTTGAAATAGAAGTTCAGGGTGCCGCAAAGATAAGAGCACTTTATCCGGATGCTGTCAGTGTGTTCCTTTTCCCGCCGACTCTTGCCACTCTTGAAAAAAGGCTCAGAAACAGAGGCACGGAGGATGAAGAGACCGTCAATCACCGTCTTTTCATTGCCGAGCAGGAAATACGCAGAGCCGGAGAATTTGAATTCGGCGTCATTAACGACGAGCTTGAAAAAGCCGTTGATGAGCTTGAAATGATAATCAAGACAGAAAAACTCAGACTGTCAAGAAATAAAAATATAATCAGTGAGGTAATCAACAATGTTTAATCCCGATTTAAGCGGTGTTCTTCAGAATCATCTCAGCCGTTATTCCCTTGTTACCGGAACGGCAAAGAGAGCAAGACAGATTGCACAGGAGGCAGAGGCAAACGGCGAAATCATCACCGAGAAGCCTGTTTCACTGGCTCTTGACCAGATACTTGAGGGCGAATATGTAATAGTTGAGCCCGAAGAAATCAGAAACATCTGATTTATCCTTTTGATTTTATTTCTTTGCCGGGAGTGATAGAGGTTGAAATTTGCGAAGGTTGCCGTTGAAGCGGCGAACTATGCCTTTGATGCGGAATTTGACTATATCATTCCGCCGGAGCTTGAAGAAACAGCCCTTACGGGCTGCCGTGTTGCCGTACCCTTCGGCAACGGCAACAGAACCTCCCTCGGTGTCATTTTCGGGCTTGCAGACAGTTCCGACGGAAAACGCCTGAAAAAAATATCGGAGGTTCTTGATGAAAAGCCGCTGCTTAATGAGGAAATGCTCGGCCTTGCCCGCTATATTGCGCAGCGTACCTTCTGCACTCTTTATGAAGCGGCAAAGGCTATGCTTCCCTCCGGCATCAATCACCGTATAGTCCGTTCCTATGCCGCCGTCACGGAAGGTGTCCGGGAAAAGGCAGCTGCACTCGAAGGAACAGAGCGTGAGTTTTATAATTACCTTGCGGATAAGGGCACATTCGTAAAGCCCGAAGCGGTTTTTCGCTCCCTTAAAATAAAACCCGACAATACGGTTATCGAAAAGCTCACAAAAGCGGGCCTCATGGTTGCTCAGGCCGATGCGGTCAGAAATCTCGGAGACCTTACGGCAAGAATGATAAGACTTCTGCCGGAAAGCGAAGAAATAAAGCTTACCCCGAAACAGAAAGAAATGTGCAAGGTGCTCCGTGATGTGGGTACGGCTTCCGTTAAGGAGCTGTGCTATTTCACGGGTTATACCCCTGCCGTGGCGAATGCCCTTGTTAAAAACGGAGCTGCGGAATATTTTGACTGCGAAGTGGATTATTTTGCGGCCTTTTCCGAAGCCGAGGGAGAAAGAACGCCGATAAAGCTGACCGATGAGCAGCAGAGCGCCTTTGATAAACTGGAAAAGCTTGCTTTTTCCGGAGAAAGGCAGACGGCTCTGCTTTACGGAGTGACCGGAAGCGGTAAAACCTCCGTATATATAAGTGTCATTGACAGAGTTCTTGACAGCGGCCGTTCGGTCATGCTTCTTGTTCCCGAAATCGGTCTTACACCCCAGGCCCTCGGAATATTCTGCAAGCGATACGGTAAAGATGTGGCTGTTTTTCATTCGGCACTTTCCGTCAGGGAAAGGGCGGAGCAGTGGAAAAGAGTCAAAAGAGGCAAGGCGAGGGTCGTTATCGGCACAAGAAGTGCCATATTTGCCCCCTTCGAAAATGTGGGCCTCATAATTATTGACGAGGAGCAGGAGCACACCTATAAATCCGAACAGACGCCGAGATATGATGCCTGTGATGTGGCAAAATACAGAGCGGCTTATCATAACTGTCTGCTTCTTCTTGCCTCGGCAACACCGAGAGTTGAGAGCTATGCAGGGACTCTCGGCGGAAAATACGAGCTTGTTACTCTTACTCAGAGGTACGGCAGCGCACAGATGCCAGAGGTAATAACCGTGGATATGCGCACCGCCGAAAAAATGCCTGCCTGCCGTGAAATAAGCAAGGAGCTTTTTGAAGCTCTTGACGAAAATCTGAAAAATTCAAGGCAGTCAATTCTTCTCATAAACCGCAGAGGCTTCAATACCTTTGCCGTCTGCGATTCCTGCTCACGGGTCATAACCTGCCCGTCGTGCAGCATATCAATGACTTATCATGCGGCGAACAACCGTCTGATGTGTCACTATTGCGGCTATTCCAGGCCGTTTACCGGAGTGTGCCCGGATTGTCACGAGCCTGCCGTCAAATATGCGGGCTTCGGCACACAGAAAATAGAAAATGAATTACAGCTCCTTTTCCCCGAAGCAAGGATACTGAGAATGGATGCCGATACAACAACGGCAAAGGATTCTCACGAAAAACTGCTCGGAGCTTTTGAAAAAGGGGAATATGACATTCTGCTGGGTACTCAGATGGTGGCGAAGGGCCTGAATTTCCCGAATGTTACCCTTGTGGGTGTTGTTTCCGTTGACCAGCAGCTTTACAATGATGACTTCCGTTCCCTCGAAAAAACCTTTTCCCTTCTTACTCAGGTAGTGGGCAGAAGCGGAAGAGGCGACAGCAAGGGAAAGGCAATTATTCAGACACTTACACCGGAAAATGAAATAATCCGTATTGCTTCAAGGCAGGATTATGATGAATTTTACGAAACGGAAATAAAAATCAGAAAAGGTCTTGTCTACCCTCCGTACTGTGATTTATGTGTGCTCGGTTTTGTGGGGCAGAATGAGACCGTTGTCAAAACCGCTGCGGCGCAGGTGCTTGATTTGCTGCGCAGGCTGACGGCTGACAAATATAAAGGTGAAAAAATAATCGTTCTGGGTCCGGTACCCGCAAGAATTGCAAAGGTAGCCGGAAAATTCAGATACAGATTGATAATAAAATGCAGGAATTCATCAAAATTCAGGGAGATGATTTCCGAAATACTTACGGAAACGGGTACCGATAAGCAGTATAAGGCCGTAACGGTCTATGCCGACATAAACCCGGATACCGTGCTTTGAGGTTGATAATTATGGCTGTAAGAAATATTGTAAAAAACGGGGACCCGATTCTCGGTAAAAAATCCCGCCCCGTTGAAAAATTTGATGAAAGACTCTGGCAGATTCTTGATGATATGAAAGAAACCATGTACCGTGCCAACGGTGTGGGTCTTGCCGCAGTTCAGGTGGGAACACTCAGAAGAATAGTTGTTCTTGACTGTACGGAGGACCACAGCGGCTACCTTGAACTGGTCAACCCCGAAATCATTGAGAGTGAAGGCGAACAGTTTGAAACTGAAGGCTGTCTTTCCTTCCCCGGTGAATCCGGCGTTACCTGCCGCCCTGCCGTTGTCAAGGTCAAGGCGCAGGACAGAAACGGAAAATGGTGCATTTATAAAGGCACGGAGCTTAAAGCACGATGCTTCTGCCACGAGATAGACCATCTCGACGGTATAGTTTTTACTCAGAGAGTAATAAAAAATCGCTGAAAAGGTGATAAAAATGAAAGTGGTTTTTATGGGTACACCGGATTTTGCGGTGCCCTGTCTTCAAAGACTTATTGATGACGGCCATAATGTTACGGGCGTCTTTACTCAGCCTGACAAGCCCAAGGGCAGGCACGGTGTTCTTACGCCGCCCCCCGTCAAGGAGCTTGCGCTGAAATATGATATTCCCGTTTATCAGCCCGTTAAAATGAAAGACGGTACGGCTCTTGAAATGCTCAGAGAAGCCGACCCGGAGCTTGTTATCGTTGTGGCATACGGCAAAATACTGCCGAAGGAAATACTTGAATTTCCGAAATACGGCTGTATCAACATTCATGCATCTCTTCTTCCTGTTCTCAGGGGCGCTGCCCCCATACAGTGGTCAATACTCAACGGATTTTCTGAAACGGGTGTGACCTCAATGCAGATGGATGAAGGCCTTGATACGGGCGATATGCTCATCACCGGTAAGGTTGAAATTACCGAAAACATGAATGCCGAGGAGCTTCACGACAGTCTTTCCGCTCTCGGTGCTCAGATAATGTCCGAAACAATAAATAAGCTTGTTTCCGGAGCGCTTGAGCCGAAAAAGCAGGATAATGATAAATTCACCTATGCGCCGATGCTCTCAAAGGAATTATCTCCCATTGACTGGAGCAAAAGCGCAAAAGAGGTTCACAATCATATAAGAGGGCTTTACTCCTGGCCGTGTGCGACTGCAAAGCTTGGCGGGAAGAGCGTAAAAATTCACAGAAGTGTTCTTTCCGCCGAAAAGGGAAGTGAACCGGGTAAGATAATGTGCCGTGAGGGAAAAATAATCGTTTCCTGCGGCGACGGAAATTGTATTGAAATTCTTGAATTGCAGGCGGAAAACAAAAAGGCCATGGCCGCCGCCGATTATCTGAGGGGAAATCCGATAATTGCGGACAGATTTGAATAAAAGAGGTGTCAGCTTTGTATCCGATGTACATTGATTACTGGTATATCATCCTTGTTATTCCCGCAATGATTCTTGCTTTGTGGGCACAGTACAAGGTTAAATCCACTTATAAGAAATACAGCGGTATTCTCAACAGCCGCGGTGTTACCGGTGCCTACGCGGCACAGTCCATACTCACATATTACGGAATAAACGATGTTCGCATTCAGCCCATAGGCGGCTCGCTTACGGACAATTTTGACCCGAAAACAAAGGTTATAAGTCTTTCGCAGGATGTTTATTCCGGCAATTCCATAGCTGCCGTAGGTGTTGCCTGCCATGAGGCGGGGCATGCGGCTCAGCACGCCGAAAACTATATGCCCATAAAGGTGAGAAATGCCATTATACCCGTTACAAGGGTCGGCTCAACCATCGGCATCCCGCTTGCTCTTATCGGTATCGTGATCGGCCTTACCCCCATTGTTAAGCTCGGACTTTTGCTTTACGGCATGGTTTTTGCTTTTCAGCTTGTGACTCTTCCCGTGGAATTCAACGCCAGCAGACGGGCATTGAAGGTTATTGAAGAAACAGGTCTGCTTTATAACGATGAAGTAAACGGAGCAAGAAAGGTGCTTTCTGCGGCGGCAATGACTTATGTTGCCTCAATGATAGTGGCTCTCGCAAACCTTCTCAGATTTATCATCAGATTCGGCGGCAGCAGAAAAAGGTAGGAAAACAACCGATGAAAAATGCGCGACAGACGGCTTTTGAAGCCCTGCTTAAAATACATAAGGACGGAGCTTATTCAAACCTTGTGGTGGATAATCTTCTCAATGAAAATAAGGAGCTCGACGAAAGGGACAGAGCCTTTGTAAGCAATCTTGTTTACGGTTCTCTTGACAGGCTGATTCTCATTGACTATAATCTCAGCCTTTATCTCAACCAGCCCTCAAAAAAGCTTAAGCCCGAGCTTCATACCATACTCATTCTCGGTGCTTATCAGATATTGTTCATGGATAAGGTTCCGAATCACGCCGCCGTAAGCGAGAGCGTTCAGCTTGCAAAGGTGAATAAATCCGCTTTTGCCGCATCCCTTGTAAATGCGGTTCTGAGAAGAGTGGCGGACAACGGGCTGCGTTACCCCGAAATGGATGAACGCTCACCGGAGTATCTTTCAATCAGATATTCCTGCCCCGAATGGCTGCTCGAAATGTGGATTGATGCTTACGGGTTTGACAATGCCGTTTCTCTTGCGGAAAAAGCGCTTGAAACACCGCCCCTTACCCTGAGAGCGAACACAACGAGAATCAGTGCCGATGAGCTTATATGGAAGCTTGCCGAGGAGGGCGTGATTTCAGAAGTAACACAAACCCTGCCGGATGCTCTTTATATCAGCAATTCTGGAGCCGTTGACGAGCTTCTTGCTTATAAAGCCGGGCTTTTCCATGCTCAGGATATGGCATCGCAGCTTTGCTGCCGTGCTCTTGACCCGAAGGAGGGCGACACGGTTTTCGATATGTGCGCCGCACCAGGCGGAAAGACCTTTACCATAGCCGAAATGATGAACGGTAAGGGCAGAGTGAAAGCCTTTGATATTTATCAGTCAAGGGTAGAGCTTATAAAAAACGGAGCAAAAAGACTCGGCCTTGAAAATGTTTCGGCTTTTCTCTCGGATGCTTCTTTATATAATGAAAACTACGGTACCGCAGACAGAATACTCTGCGATGTACCTTGCTCCGGCCTCGGTATAATCCGCCGCAAGCCGGAAATACGCTTCAAAAACAAACCGCAGATTGATTCTCTGCCGGAGATACAATATAAGATACTCTGCAATGCCGTAAGGTATCTTAAGCCCGGCGGCAGGCTGGTTTACTCAACCTGCACCCTCAATCCGGCGGAAAATGACCGTGTGTGCGACAGATTTCTTGAAGAACACCAGGATTTTGTAAAAGCGGAATACCTTACCGATATTCCGAGATACGGCGAAAGCGACAAATATCTTACTCTTATGCCCCATATTCATTCTACCGACGGCTTCTTTGTGGCGGCATTTGACAAAAAGTAAAAGCAGGAGATTGTATGGATATTCTTTCCATGACCTTCGAAGAGGTTTCGGAGGCTTTCAGAGAAAATTCAATACAGAAATTCCGGGCCGCTCAGGTTTATGAATGGCTGCACAAGCACCTTGTCAGGGATTATGACGAAATGACAAATCTGCCGAAGGAGCTCAGGGAAAAGCTGAAAAAGGATTTCCCCATCGTCGGCTGCAATGTTGTTAAAAAACAGGTTGCAAGCGACGGTACGGTGAAATTCCTGTTTTCCGTGTGTGACGGGGATTACATAGAATGTGTGGTTATGAAATACAAATACGGCTACACTATCTGTGTTTCCTCCCAGGTCGGCTGCAAAATGGGCTGTGCATTCTGCGCCTCTACCATAGGCGGCTTTAAGCGGAGTCTTTCGGCGGGAGAAATTCTTTCTCAGGTCTATCTTGCACAGAAGGAGCTGGGCGAAAGAATATCCCATATCGTTCTGATGGGAATGGGCGAGCCCATGGACAATTTTGAAAATGTCATGAGGTTCCTCACTCTCGTAACAAACGAAAAGGGTCTTAATCTCTCCATGAGAAACATATCCCTGTCCACCTGCGGAATTGTTCCGAAAATAGAAGAGCTGCTTAATAAGCATCTTCAGCTCACACTTTCGGTTTCGCTTCACGCACCGAATAATGAAATAAGAAATAAAATAATGCCGGTCAATAAACGGTATCACATAGAGGAGCTTCTCGCAATGTGCCGCAGGTACACCGAGGAGACTTCAAGAAGGATTTCTTTCGAATACTCAATGATGTCGGGTGTTAATGACTCCGACGAGTGTGCAAGAGAGCTCGGAACGAAGCTCAAGGGTATGCTCTGTCATGTGAATCTGATACCCATAAATGAGGTGGAGGAAAGTCCCTTCAAACCAAGCAGTCCGGAGCGGATAAAACGCTTTACGGAAATACTCGGCAAATACGGTATCACGGCAACGGTTCGCAGAAAGCTCGGCTCGGATATAGACGCCTCCTGCGGACAGTTAAGACTTAAAGAGAACAAAAGGAAGGGGGAAGAGCAATGATTCTTGCCGCTAAAACAGACATCGGAAATCAGAGAGAAAACAATCAGGATTCCTATTCATTCGGTGAGCTTACTGCCGGAGCCTGCTATGCAATAGTGTGTGACGGAATGGGCGGAGCCGCCGAGGGCGAGGTTGCTTCCCGTGAATGTGCAAGGCTTGTGCGTGAGCGGCTGACAGCAGGTTACTATGAGGGTATGAGTGATATTTCAATAAAATCTCTGCTGTTTACCGCAGTGGAATACGCCAACAAGTTCATTTATTCCCTTTCGCTTTCCGAGGAAAAATATGAGGGCATGGGCACCACGGTAGTGGCGGCCATAATCACGGATGAATATGTTTATGTAGCCCATGCAGGTGACAGCAGAGCATATCTGCTGAACCCCGTGAGAAGAGATTTCATTCAGCTTACCCGTGACCATTCGGTTGTTCAGAAAATGCTGGAGGACGGCACCATAACCGCAGAGCAGGCTATGGATCACCCCAAAAAGCACCTTATTACAAGAGCTGTGGGCGTTGACAATCAGATAAGAGCGGATTTTTCACAGGAGGATATTTCCGAAGGCGATATTGTGCTTCTCTGCACAGACGGTCTTTCGAATTATGTTACGGTTGAAAATATGGTTCTTATGGCGGCAGATACTCCCCTTGAAGAATATGTAGGCAAGCTTGTTGAAACGGCAAATTCCAAGGGCGGCGGCGACAATATAACGGTTGTGGCCGCAGCAGTATGAAAGAGAGGTAATCGGATATGATGGATAATTACACAGGCAAACGCCTTGACGGACGCTATGAAATTCAGGAAGTTATCGGCGTCGGCGGCATGGCCGTTGTATATAAGGCTTATGATAATATTGACGACAGAATCGTTGCCGTTAAAATTCTGAAGGATGAATTTCTTGCCAATGAGGAATTCAGACGCAGATTCAAGAATGAATCCAAGGCCATATCTTTGCTTTCTCACCCCAACATTGTTAAGGTTTACAATGTTAATTACGGTGACAGACTCCAGTATATCGTCATGGAGTATGTGGAAGGCATTACCCTTAAGGAATATATTGAGCAGCAGGGAAGACTCGGCATTAAGGAAACCATTCATTTCACAATGCAGATTCTCCGTGCTCTTCAGCACGCTCACGATAAGGGCATAATCCACCGTGACATCAAGCCTCAGAATATTCTTCTGCTTTCAAACGGCAATATCAAGGTTACTGATTTCGGCATCGCCCGTTTCAGCTACAGCGACACAAAGACAATGACGGATTCCGCTATCGGCTCCGTTCACTATATCAGCCCGGAGCAGGCAAAGGGCAGCTCCATAGACGAAAGAACCGATATTTATTCCGTAGGCGTTGTGATGTATGAAATGCTTACGGGCAACCTTCCTTTCGTTTCCGATAACAGCGTTTCCGTTGCCCTTATGCAGCTTCAGAATGACCCCAAGAGTATCAGAGAAATCAATCCCAACATTCCCGTCGGACTTGAGCAGATCGTAAGCCACGCCATGGAAAAGAATGCCAAGTCAAGATATCAGACGGCATCCGAAATGCTGCTTGATATAGAGGAATTCAAGAGAAACCCCAATATCCGTTTCCAGAAGGATTATTTTGTGGATTCCGACCCCACCAAATTTGCGACCAGACAGACCTCATACAACACAAATCCCGCCCCTGCCGCCGCCGGAGTTCAGACCGCAGTTCAGGAAGACGAGAAGCCCAAGGGTAAGGGTGCTTTCATCGTTCTCGGTGTGCTTATCGGTCTGCTTGTTGTCGGCCTCATAGTATTTGCGGGCCTTTGGTTCCTGACGGATGTTTTCCAGAAGTCTTCCACCTCCGTTCCCAATTTTATCGGCATGGATTACGAAACGGAAATAAAGGATAATGACGATTATAAGCGCTTTATTTTTGAAGTCGTCTATGAATCCAACAGCCAGTATAATGACGGCATAGTCATCAATCAGGACCCCACAAAGGACCGTAAGGTCAGCGGTGAAAGCGTACCCGTTAAGCTTACCGTTGTTGACAATAATGAACCTGTTGTCATACCTCCCGTTGCCGGAATGAACTGGGAAAAGGCACAGACTCTCATTGAAAGCAAGGGCTTTAAGGTCAGCATAAATCCCACAATCAGTGCGGTTTATGATTTTGGTACCGTTATCAAGACCGTTCCCGCAGAGGGTACATCGGCTGAAAAGGGCTCACTTGTAATTATTTATTACGCCAGTGATGAAGAGCTTATCGAAGTTCCCAAGCTTACGGGCTGGGATGTCGGAACAGCCAAGGAACTGCTTGAATCCATGAATCTTGCCATTGATGAAAATTATGAATATGTCAAGAGTGATAAACCCAAGGGCGAAATAATCGGCCAGAACCCCGCCGAGGGTGACAAGGTGCTGCCCGGCTCAAGAATCGGTGTTACGGTCAGCAACGGTGTTCCCGAAACCGTAAATGCAAATATTTCCATTACTCTTCCCTCAACCAACACAAGACAGAGCTTCGAGGTCTTTGTAAATAACGAAAGCGTATATCAGAATTCACTGCTTATGGACGGCAGCACTTACAAATGCTCCGTACCGGGAACAGGTTCAAACGCAACCATAAAGGTTTACATTGACAGCAGAGAATATTACTCCTGCACGGCAAACTTCAATTCAAATCCCGCAACGACTTACGGCGGAAAATATGTCAGCAATCCTCTTTCATCAACAAAGGCACCTCTTCCCGATGTTACCGGAAAGACCATGACCGCTGCCATTGATGCACTTGAGGATGCAGGCTTCCATAACTATGTTACCGAATATAAGCTTACAACAAATCCGGAGGAGAACGGCATAGTTCTTTCACAGACTCCTCAGGCATCTGCAACCACCGTGCTTTTCGGCGGAGTATCGGTTACGGACAGAATTTCCGTTGACACAAAAATTACCCTTGTTGTCGGCCAGTCAGAGGGAGTTTGATTTATGGCTCAGACCGAAGGAATAATCCTTAAAGGTATCGGCGGCTTCTACTATGTGGAAGCCGCCGGGGAAATATATGAATGTAAGGCAAAGGGCATCTTTCGCAGGCAGGGCATAAAGCCTCTTGCCGGCGACAGAGTAACGATTTCCGTAAACGAAAAAGCGGAAAATACCATTGATGACATTCATGAACGCACGAGTGAAATGACACGCCCGCCTGTTGCAAATGTGGACAGGCTTTTTATCGTTTCCTCAACCGTTGAGCCGTCCCCTGTGCTTTTTATTATTGACAAGTTGACCGCTCTCGCGGTTGATAAGGGGATTGAGCCCATTGTTGTTTTTTCGAAATGTGACCTTGCAGACGGTGAAAAATATGCCGAGATTTACCGTAAGGTGAATATCAAAGCATTTTGCGTTTCCTCCGAAACAGGGGAAGGCGTTGAAGAAATCAAAAAAGAGCTTAACGGGCACATCAGTGCTTTCTGCGGCAACTCGGGTGTCGGCAAATCCTCACTGCTCAATGCAATCGAGCCGGGTCTCGGGTTAAAAACTGCTCCGATAAGCGACAAGCTCGGCAGAGGTAAGCACACAACGAGACACAGTGAGCTTTTTGAACTTTGCGGCGGTTATGTTGCAGATACACCGGGCTTTGCTTCCATTGTTTCCGAGGACAGCGAATTTATAATAAAGGAAAATCTGCCCTTTGCTTTTCCGGAATTCCGTGAGCATCTGGGCAAATGTAAATTCTCAACTTGTCTGCACATGAAGGATAAAGGCTGTAAAATAATCGAAGCGGTCGAAAGGGGAGAAATTCCCGCTTCCCGCCACGAAAGCTATTGTATGATGATGGAGCAGGTAAAAGACCTGAAGGACTGGCAGATAAAGAAGTAAAAGAGGTGAGCTGATGGCAGACGAATACATTCCGCCTTTCGGGATAACCGAAAAGATGACATATCTGATTATTGAAATCGGTGAGTTTGTGGGTAGAATTTCTGCCGACAGCAGCCTTTCATCAAACCCGAAGCTGCACAGAGAAAATCGCATAAAAACAATTCATTCCTCTCTTGCCATTGAAAGCAATACACTTTCCATTGACCAGGTTACCGATATCATTGACGGCAGGCGGGTTCTTGCACCGCCTCAGGATATTAAAGAAGTGCAGAATGCTTATGAAGCCTATGCTTTGCTTTCCGAATATGACCCGTATTCTGTTGAAGATCTTCTTAAAGCTCATAAATTTATGATGAATGGTTTTGTAAAGGATGCAGGTGCTTTCAGAAGCAAAAATGCAGGAATATATGCAGGGACAAAACTTATTCATGCGGGTACACCTTCAAATTATGTGCCTGAGCTTGTTAATCAGCTCTTTGTGTGGCTGAGAGAAAGCGAAATCCATCCGCTGATAAAATCCTGTGTTTTTCATTATGAATTTGAATTTATACATCCTTTTTCTGACGGAAACGGAAGAACGGGCAGACTTTGGCATACGCTCATACTTAAAAAGTGGAAAAGCTTTTTTGAATGGCTTCCTGTTGAAACACTTATAAATAAAAGGCAGGATGAATATTATAAAGCCATAAATGATTCAAATTCAAATGGTTGTTCGGATGTATTTATTGAATTTATGCTTGAACTGATTCGTGACAGTCTTAAAGATATTTCAGGTAACCGGTACGATAATGTCGGAATAAATGTCGGAACAAATGTCGGAACAAATACGGAAAAAGCAATTCTTTCCGAAATCGAAGCTGACAGCCGTGTTACAGCCGCGGCACTTTCGGAGAAGCTCGGTATTTCTTCAAGACAGGTTGAAAGAATTTTGGCTGACCTTAAGAAAAAAGGCATTATTATCAGAAAAGGTCCGAACAAGGGCGGCCAATGGGAATATAAAAAATAAGAGATGACTTTACGGAAAATCCGCAAGTCATCTCTTTATTCTTATTCGGTTTATTTAGCGGGGCAATGATTTGTTGCGACTATGTCAATTCCCGTGCCGCATACATTCTCGATAAGTACATCACCGAGAGTGACGGGGGCTTTGACCTCGGCTTTGTTTATCTGCTCCATGCAGTCAAAAATCTTTTCTTTAGGAAGAGCACCCTTTGATTTGCAGGGAACAACATTGTGAATGCCTCCGTTTACCTTGACCGTGGTGGCAAGGCTTCTTTGAGGATGAGTGCATTCATTTTTTGCATAGATTTCACCGCGCTTGCAGGTGTTGCCGGAAACGGAAACCACTTCGCCGCTGTCATTTAATTCAACGGTAATGCCGCAGCCCATGGGGCATGTTACACAGGTAATATTTTTAATCATATTCTCACACCTCCACGGTAATTTCGATTACGCCGTCTTTTGCAAAGTTCTTGAGCATATCATTCTTGATAATGACATTTTCCATTTCACCGGGAGCAAGACGGGGTCTTTTACGGCTGATGATTTCTTCACCGTTATATTTGACGACAACCTTGGCATTCTTGAAGGTGGAGCCGACTCTGAAGAAGAGCTTGACATCGCCTTCGTTTTTGATGTTTATCTTCTGAGGTACTATGTAGCGGACTGCACCTACACCCTTTGTTGAAATGTATTCTGCTTCGCCCTTCTGACCCAGAACGTATTTTGCGGCACCTTCGCCGGCAGTCTGGCTTTCAAGGGTAACAAAGTCAACAAGGTCATGAACGTGAAGAACATTGCCGCAGGCGAAAACGCCCTTGTGGTTTGTTTCTCTGTATTCATCAACAACGGCACCGTTGGTTACACGGTCAAGGTCGATGCCTACCGCTCTTGTAAGCTCGTTTTCGGGGATAAGACCGACGGAGAGAAGCAGGGTGTCACACTCAATGAATCTTTCCGTACCGGGAATGGGACGGCGGTTTTCGTCAACATCGGCAATGGTGACGCCCGTTACTCTTTCCTTACCGTGAATTTCAACTACGGTACAGCTGAGATAAAGGGGAATATTGAAATCGTTAAGACACTGAACGATGTTTCTTGTGAGTCCGCTGGAATAGGGCATAAGCTCGCAGACACACTCGACCTTTGCTCCCTCAAGTGTCATACGGCGGGCCATGATAAGACCGATGTCGCCGGAGCCGAGAATAACGACCTTTTTGCCGGGCATATAGCCGTCAATGTTTACATATTTCTGTGCCGTACCTGCGCTCATTACACCGCTGGCTCTTGTGCCGGCAATGTTGAGGGCGCCTCTGGGTCTTTCACGGCAGCCCATGGCGAGTATAACGGCTTTTGCTTTGATTTCAAGAAGACCGTCTGTCTTATTTACGGCATAAACCGTATTGTCGTCGGTTATTTCAAGAGCCATTGTATCGACTTTGTATTCGATTTTCTGCTCATTGACCTGCTGAATGAATCTGTCGGCATATTCGGGGCCCGAAAGCTCTTCACCGAAGTACTGAAGACCGAAGCCGGTGTGAATGCACTGCTCAAGAATGCCGCCGAGAGTTTCCGCTCTTTCAAGAATGAGGATACTGTCAACACCGCATTCTTTTGCTTTGAGAGCCGCCGCCATACCTGCGGGGCCGCCGCCGATGACAACTATATCATAATTAAGCATTGTGTTCTCCTCCTTCTTATTTGGTTCTCTCATAGAGTATCTTTGAATTTCCGCCGAATTTGGTTATCTCGTTGATTTCAACGCCAAGCTCTCTTGCGAGAATTTCAACGACCTTTGAGCCGCAGAAGCCGCCCTGACAGCGGCCCATGCCTGCACGGGTCCTTCTCTTAACGCCGTCAACATCTCTTGCGCCTGCGGGGGCGTGAATAGCATCGAGGATTTCGCCCTCGGTTATGGTTTCACAGCGGCAGATTATTCTGCCGTAAGCGGGGTTCTTTTCAATGAGAGCTTTGCGCTCGGCGTTTGTCATGTGTCTGAAACGCACGGGCACTTCTCTGACGGGATTGAAGTCGGCTTTTTCTTCTGCGCCGAGTTCACCGATAAGCATATCCTTAACATAAAGAGCAATGGCGGGGGCTGATGAAAGGCCGGGGGATTCAATACCGGCAACATTTATGAACTGAGCGTTCTTTTCGCTCTTTTCAATTATGAAATCATCCTTGTCACAGTGAGCTCTGAGACCTGCAAAGGAGGTGATGACCTCTCTTGTGGTGAGAACGGGAACGGATTTCTTTGCAATTTCAAGAACGGATGCAAGGGTGTCGGCGCTTGTGGTGACATCGGTTTTATCTTCAATGTCAAGAGCGCTGGGGCCGAGAAGCAGGTTTCCGTCAACGGTGGGGGTTACGAGGATGCCTTTACCCATTTTTGAAGGGCACTGGAAAATTGTGTGACGGGCAAGACTGCCGACCGATTTATCGCAAAGCATATATTCACCCTTACGGGGGGTGGTGTGAATTGAGTTGTCGCCGATAAGAGCGGCAATCTCATCACAGAACACGCCTGCTGCGTTGATGATGTATCTGGCCTTTACGGTTTTTTCTCCGTCGGAAACGGTGAAAACGCTGCCGTCGAAATCAATGGCCTTGACTTCAAAATTACGGATGAATTCAGCGCCGTTTACAACTGCATTTTCCGCGGCGGCAATGGTCAGCTCATAGGGGCAGACGATGCCTGCGCTGGGTGCCCAGAGTGCGCCCTTTGCCTCATCGCTGATTGAGGGCTCTTCCTTGCGGAGCTTTTCACGGTCATAAATTTCAAGACCGGGAACTCCGTTTTCAACGCCTCTGTCAAGAAGCTCTTTAACGGTGTCCATTTCCTCATCGGAAAAGGCAACAACGAGAGAGCCTACGGGCTTGAAAGGAACGCTGAGGGTCTTGCAGAGCTCCGGCATGAGAGCTGTGCCTTTAACATTGAGCTTTGCTTTAAGGGTACCGGGTTTTGCGTCAAAGCCTGCGTGAACAATGGCGGAGTTTGCTTTTGAAGTGCCCATTGCCATGTCGTTGCATTTCTCGATAAGAGCAACTTTGATGTTGTAGCGGCTGAGCTCACGGGCTGTGAGTGAACCGATGACGCCGGCGCCTATAACTGCTGCATCATAGATCATTATCATAACCTCCGGTTATCATATTATTTACCAAATAATCATTATATCACTTTTTTTTTCTTTATCAATAAAGAAAAGCTAAATTTTTATCTTTTCCATAACTTTGCCGAGACTTTCTTTGATAACAAGGCCGAACATATCATCCATATCGGTGGAATCTCTGTTTATCAGCACAAGATTTTTGCCGCGGAAATATCTGATGAAGCCTGCGGCCGGGTAAACTCTCAGGGATGTTCCGGCAACAATGAGCATATCCGCCCGTGAAATGGCATTGACCGCTCCTTCTATGGTGTCGCCGTCAAGGGATTCTTCATAAAGTACAACATCCGGCTTTATAACGCCGCCGCATTCGCATCTGGGTATGCCGTTTGCACCGACAACCTTTTCTATGCCGTGAAACTTACCGCATTTCATGCAGTAATTTCTCAGCACGGAGCCGTGAAGCTCATAGACCGTCTTACTGCCCGCGTCGGTGTGAAGACCGTCAATATTCTGAGTGACAACGGCACTGAGCTTTCCTTTTGCTTCAAGCTCCGCAAGCTTTTTGTGGGTGATGTTGGGCCTTGCGTCGGGGTAATAAAAATATTTTTTGTAAAACTCGAAAAATTCGGATGGGTGTTCATCGAAAAAACTGCGGCTGATTATGCTTTCGGGCGGATAAAGATAATCCATCATGTAAATTCCGTTTGCTGATCTGAAATCCGGTATGCCGCTTTCCGTTGAAACTCCCGCTCCGCCGAAGAAAACAATGTTGCTGCTTTCGGCAATCATTTCATTGAGCCTGTCAATATCTCTGCTGTTCATTTCAACACCTCCGTTTTTGATTTTAACACTACTTGTTGTGCTTTTCAACGCTTTTAATTACAAAATATTGTTGATTTTCCTTGCATTGAAAAAAGTTCGGTGGTATAATAAAATAACTATAATAGCGTTATGTACCCATTTTGATAAAGCTATCTCGAATAAAGTGAAGGGATGAAAATACATTGGCTGATTCAGCAAAGAAAAAGACAGGTACCGCCGCGGCTAAAAAGACCGGTTCCAAGTCAAAAGAGCCGTCGATACCTCAGAAAACTCAGAAAAAACAGCCTTCCGGAACCGACAAAACCGTAAAAACGGAAAAGCCTGCAAAGAAACAGGCTCAGCCGGTCAAAGAGGCTAAAGAGCAGCGAACCGTAAGCAAGCAGAAAATAGCCATTATTCTTATGGCTGTTGCGCTGTTCCTTCTCGCAATGGCATTCATAGAGGGTGAAAGCGTATGGCTTTTGTGCCACAACGGCCTTTTCGGCATTTTCGGCACCTGCGCATATCTTATACCCGTTTTGCTCATTTATCTTGCGGTTATTTATGCAAAGGACAGCGGTATCGGAAGCGTTGCCGCAAATCTTATTGAAGCGGGCATTCTGATTGTTCTCGCTTCCTCCGCAATCCATATTTTTTCAAATCCCGCATCATATTTTACGGATACGGAAATTCTGCCTCAGATATCAAAGGCATGGAATGTGGCTTTCGGAGTCGAAAAAAGCGGATTTTTCAACGGCGGCGTTATCGGAACGGCGCTCGGCGGCCTTATGGGAAGGCTTTTCGGAAAAACGGGAGCGGCGGTTACCGTTGTAATTCTCAATATAGTTGCTCTTCTTTTCCTTACGGGTATTTCCCTGCCGCTTATTGCTTCGGCTGTCGGCAAATCCGCAAAGCTTGTGAGCAATGCAACCACCGATAAAATAGAAAAAAATACCAGACGCCGTGAAGAAAGAAGAGAGCAGAAGGAAAAAGAAGCGGAAGAAAAAGCGGCTGACGGAGATAATTCCGGAAATGATGCAAAGTCAGAAACGGCGCCCGTTATTTCCGGCGGCACAAAGAAGCAGCCTCCCGTTATACAGGGAAAGAGCAGCTCATACGCTCCTCTTGATGAGCCGGGCATGCCCGAAGGCGGATTTACGCCGACCGTAACCGTAAACGGCAAAAAACTGCCCGCAGGGGTTGACGGTAATCCCGATGGCTTTGAGCCTGCAAAGCCGAAGGAAGAGCTTGTGCCGACTCTTGAAAAGCATCAGGCGAAAAAGGCGAGAAGACCCGTTGCTTCAAAGGCAGAAGAAACCGACTCCGAAAACAAACCGATTGAAACGGAAAAAGTTAAAGAAACCGAAAAGGAACAGGAAAAGAAAGAAAAGGCCGCAAAGGTCATCTCTTTCCCGCCTGCTTCCGATGCAGCGGAAAAAACTTACTCAAAGAAATATATTTATCCTTCCATCGAATGCCTCAATATGCCGCTGAACAGCTCAAACACGGATTCTGTTGAGGAAATGCAGCAGAATGCACGCAAGCTGGTGGAAACTCTCGAAAGCTTCCGCATCAGAGCAGAGGTCGTCAATATATGCCGCGGCCCGTCGGTAACAAGATTTGAGCTTGTGCCCGAGGCAGGCGTGCGTATAAACAAAATTACCACTCTTTCCGATGATATAGCTCTTCGCCTTGCCGCAAAGAGTGTCAGAATCGAAGCACCCATTCCCGGCAAAGCCGCCATAGGTGTTGAAATTCCCAACGGAGCAGGCTCAATGGTTTCCATGAGGGAAATCATCGACACCGACCAGTACAGAGCGGGTACTCTCAAAAGCAAGCTGAATGTGGCTCTCGGTAAGGACATAGCCGGTAATATCATTACCGCTGACCTTGCAAAAATGCCCCACCTTCTTGTTGCCGGCACCACCGGCTCCGGTAAATCGGTATGCATGAATTCAATGATAATCAGCATACTTTACAATGCGACCCCCGAGGAAGTCAGATTTTTGATGATTGACCCGAAAAAGGTTGAATTTACCGTTTATAACGGCATAGCTCATCTTGAGGTTCCCGTTGTTACCGAGGCAAGGAAAGCCGCTGCCGCTCTCGGCTGGGCTGTTTCCGAAATGGAAAAGAGATACGGTCAGTTTTCGGCTAACGGCGTAAGAGATATAAAGGGCTTCAATAAGCTTTGCGACACAAGGGATGACCTTGTGAAAATGCACCATATCGTCATCTTTATTGATGAGCTTTCCGATTTGATGATGGCTTCACCCAAAGAGGTTGAGGATTCAATCTGCCGCCTTGCTCAGATGGCAAGAGCCGCAGGTATTCATCTTGTTATCGCCACTCAGAGACCGTCGGCTGATGTTATTACGGGTATAATCAAGGCGAATATTCCTTCGAGAATTGCCCTTTTTGTTTCTTCGGCAGTTGACTCAAGAACGATTATCGACTCCGGCGGAGCGGAAAAGCTCCTCGGTAACGGTGATATGCTCTTCAGCCCCGTCGGTGCGCCGAAGCCCATAAGAGTTCAGGGCTGCTTCATTTCCGATGAAGAGGTTGAAACCGTTGTAAATCATATCAAAGAGCAGACGGAAGCAACCTATAACGACGAAACAATCAAGGAAATCGAAGAAAAATTCAGAGCATCCGAAAACGCTTCAAAGGGTCACGGCTATGATGATGACGATGAAGCCGACGCCCTTGACCCAATGTTCAATGATGCCGCCGCCGTTGTTGTCGAAGCGGGTCAGGCATCCACGACCATGCTCCAGAAAAAGCTTAAGCTCGGTTATGCAAGAGCCTCCAGAGTTATGGATCAGCTTGAAGAAAACGGTATTGTCGGCCCGAGCCAGGGAGCAAAGCCCAGAGAAATACTTGTTTCAAAGCAGGAATGGTATGAAAGACTTGCCCTTTCCGGCAGTGCGCCCGTGACGGGCAAACAGATGTCCTTTGATGATATGGAACAAAGCCGTGAGCCTCAGCCTCAGAATTTTGACTATGAGGAAGCGGAGCCCGAAGAAGAGGAGCTTCCCTTTGATGAGGATGAAGAAGCCGGAATAACCGGTGAGGAAGAACCGAAGGAAGCAATTTTTGACTTCCTTGAGGATGAAGAAGACGAGGATGAGGACAGACCCGAATATGTAATGCTTCCTGCGGATGAAACGGATTATGACGAAAACTGCGACGGAGATTTTTACGACTATTCCGCTGAAAGTGATTATACAGACGAGGATGACGAGGAAAGCATTGCACCCGTCAATATTGATGATATTTTCTCCGATGACGGCGATTATGCCGGCTCGGATGATTGAGAGGAAATATGAGCTTTTTACCCGTAACCAAAAAGGATATGCTTGAAAGAGGCTGGGACGAAGCGGATTTTGTCTATGTCTGCGGTGACGCTTATGTGGATCATCCCGCTTTCGGTGCGGCCATTATAACCCGTGTCCTTGAAAATGCGGGGTTCAGGGTTGCCGTTCTTGCTCAGCCCGACTGGAAAAGCAATGAGGATTTTACCCGCTTCGGCAAGCCGAGGCTGGGTTTCCTTGTCAGCAGCGGAAATATTGACTCGATGGTGGCTCACTACACAGTGGCAAAAAAACGCCGTTCCTCCGATTCATACAGCCCCGGAGGAAAGCCCGGCCTGCGGCCGGACAGAGCAGTTATTGTTTACTGCAATAAAATCAGAGAAATTTACGGAAAAATCCCCGTTATTATCGGCGGTCTTGAGGCTTCACTGCGCCGCTTTGCTCACTATGATTACTGGGATGACAAGGTAAGACGCTCCGTGCTTTTTGATTCGCAGGCAGACCTTATTTCCTACGGCATGGGTGAACGCTCGATTCTTGAAATTGCCCGGCGCCTTGATGCGGGCGAGGATATATCTCTTATGCGTGACATAAGAGGAACCTGTTACAGCGTGGATGTTAGGGAAACACCTTATGAGGGAGCGGAATGCCCTTCTTTTGAAAATGTTGTCAATTCAAAAAAGGAATATGCCGTTTCCTGCCGTATTCAGCAGGATGAGCAGGATTTTTTCAGAGGAAAGACCGTGAAACAGAGGCACGGAAACCGCATGCTCGTGCAGAATCCTCCGGCTTTGCCTCTGTCAACCGAAGAGCTTGACGCGGTTTATGCTTTGCCCTTTGAGCGTACATATCACCCGATGTATGAAGCCGACGGCGGAGTGCCGGGAATTGAAGAGGTACGCTTTTCGATAACTCATAACAGAGGGTGCTTCGGTGCCTGCAATTTCTGCTCGCTTGCCTTTCATCAGGGCAGATATATAACATCAAGAAGCAAGGAATCCATAGTCAGAGAAGCCGAAAAGCTTACAAAGCTGCCGGATTTCAAAGGCTATATTCACGATATAGGCGGCCCGACCGCCAATTTCCGTTTTCCGTCCTGCGAGGGTCAGGAGGAAAGAGGACTGTGCAAGGGAAAGAAATGTCTTGCCCCCGAGCCGTGCCCGAGGCTTAAATCTGACCACGGGGAATATCTTGATATTCTGCGTACGGTCAGAGAATTGCCGGGCATAAAAAAGGTTTTTATCCGCTCCGGTATAAGGTATGATTATCTGCTTAAGGATAAGGACGATACTTTTATAAGGGAGCTTGTTAAATATCATGTCAGCGGTCAGCTTAAGGTGGCTCCCGAGCATTGCTCCGCCGCTGTTCTTGATAAAATGGGTAAGCCTCATATTGAAGCTTACATCGAATTTTCAAAGAAATATTTTGCTCTCAGCGGTAAAGCGGGTAAGGAGCAGTATCTTGTGCCTTATCTTATGTCTTCTCATCCGGGAAGTACATTGAAGGAAGCTGTCGAGCTGGCGGTTTTTCTGAAGAAAATGGGTATAAGGCCGGAGCAGGTTCAGGATTTTTATCCGACACCCGGAACCGTTTCCACCTGTATGTATTACACAGGTCTTGACCCATACACGATGCAGACTGTTTATGTAGCGAAAAATCCCCATGAAAAAGCACTTCAAAGAGCTTTGCTTCAGTATTACAGCCCGAATTGTGCCGACCTTGTCCGGGAGGCTCTTATAAAAGCGGGCAGAGCCGACCTTATCGGTCACGGTGAAAAATGTCTTGTCAGAGCCGGGGGCGCACCTGCCCGCGGCGGAAAACCGGGTTATGAAAGAAAAGATAAATCTGCCCAAAGAAAAGGGAAGAAAAAGTAAAAAGCTTATTTCTCTGCTCACGCTTCTGATTGCCGCCGCTTTTGTGACGGCGGTCTGGCTCGGCTTTTATGACGACCCGTTAGACGGTCTGCGCAATACCTTCGGGAAAAAAGAAACCCCATTTACCGAAGGCATAACCGTGACCTTTGCGGATGTGGGCCAGGGCGACTGTGCTCTGCTTACGTGTGAAAACGGCTCAATGCTTATTGATGCCGGGGTAAACGGAACGGAAGATGAAGTTTTCAGAGTGCTTGACAGCGCGGGAATCGGAAAGCTGAATGTTATTTTCATAAGCCATCCCCATTCGGACCATATCGGTGCCCTGCCAGAGGTACTTGAAAACTACGGAGCCGAAAAGCTTATTGTAAGCTTTGACCCCACGGATGATGTGATGATTGAAGCCTATGCGGGAGTGGTTTCTCTTGCAAGGTCATATCGCTGTGAGGTGCTGAATCTCGGAGCGGGTGACAGCTTTTCCGTGGGCGGAGCAAAGGCGGATATTCTCGGCCCCGTAACGGAGAACGCCGAGGACTTCAATAATATGTCCGCAATTCTTAAGGTTGTTTACGGTAAAAACAGTTTTCTGTTTACCGGGGATGCAGCAAAAGAAGAAGAGCTTTCCGTGCTTGAAAGCGGAGCACAGCTGAAAAGTGATGTACTGAAAGTCGGGCATCACGGCTCATCGGGCTCATCCTGTGAAAGCTTCCTTGATGCTGTTTCGCCCGAAATATGTGTTATTTCCGTGGGAGCGGGGAATGATTACGGTCACCCTGCCGAATCTCTGCTGAGAAGACTGAAAGGCTATACCGAGAGGATATACAGAACTGATGTTTCCGGCTCTGTCACGCTTGAGGGAGACGGAAAAATAATCCGTTGTAAATAAAGCTGTAATTTTATTTGCTAAAATGCGTCGAATTATTCAAAATGCCCTTGAATAATTCGACGCTTTATTATATAATTTATATTATAATGCGTAATAATGTCTTCGGGAGGCGTTTTCCTTGAACGGCTTTAATAAATTTTCCGTTTCACCTGAAGAAACCGAAAAGCAAAATGAATATATACAGCTTGTGCGTACCCTTGTCGAAAGCAGATTTTCTTCTTCTCCGAAAGCCTATGTTCACACATACGGCTGCCAGGGAAATGTGGCAGACAGTGAAAGACTAAAAGGTATGCTTGAGGCCATGGGCTATGTTTTTACACAGGAGCTTGAAGAAGCCGACCTCGTTCTTTACAACACCTGTGCCATACGCGAGCACGCCGAGGACAGAGTTTTCGGAAATGTCGGTGCGCTCAAAAGGCTTAAAAGCGCCAACCGCGATATGCGCATACTTCTTTGCGGATGTATGATGCAGCAGCCGCAGGTTGCGGAAAAAATAAGAAAAAGCTATTCCTTTGTGGATGTGGTATTCGGCACTCATGTAATGCACCGCCTTCCCGAGTTCCTTTACCGCTCGCTGAGCAGCAACCGTAAAATTACCGAGATACCGTCAAATGACGGTGTTATTTCCGAGGATATGCCAGTTCACCGTGACAGCGATTTCAAAGCATGGCTGCCGATAATGTACGGCTGCAATAATTTCTGCAGCTATTGCATAGTGCCTTATGTCAGAGGCAGAGAGAGAAGCCGTGACCCGCAGGCAATAATTGCCGAGGCAAAGGAGCTTGTTGCAAAGGGCTATAAAGAAATCACTCTTCTCGGTCAGAATGTAAATTCCTACGGCAAAAATCCGGATTACGGGTGGAATTTCTCAAAGCTACTGCGTGAGCTTAATGCGATTGAGGGCGATTTTATAATCCGCTTCATGACCTCGCACCCCAAGGATTGCACCAAGGAGCTGCTTGACACCATGGCGGAGTGCAAAAAGGTGGCAAGGCATCTTCATCTTCCTTTCCAGAGCGGAAACGACAGAGTGCTTAAAGAAATGAACAGAGGCTACACGAGAGAAAAATATCTCGGCCTTCTTGAATATGCTTACTCCGTTATGCCCGACCTTTCCGTAACAAGTGATGTTATTGTGGGCTTCCCCGGGGAAACCTATGAAGAATTCCTTGATACTGTGAGCCTTGTAAAAGAGGCGGGCTTTACCTCAATGTTTACCTTTATTTTCTCATCAAGAGAGGGGACAAAGGCCTCAAAGATGCCGGACCCGATTTCCGAGGAAGAAAAGGGAAGATGGTTCCGTGAGCTTCTTGCGGCTCAGGAGGAGGTCGCTGCGGAAAGAACGGCGGCAAGCGTCGGAAAAACATACAGAGTTCTGTGTGAAAGTGTCAATAAAAACGGTCTTATTGAGGGCAGAACAGGCGGAAACATTATCATAGAGTTCCCCGCCGACGAAAGCGTTATCGGCTCCTTCCGTAATGTTACGGTTACCGAGTCGCTGACATGGATTCTCCGCGGCAGACTTGCGGATTGATAACCTATTATTTTAACTAAAAATAAAATTCAAATGACAGGAGAAAGAAAAATGGATTTAATCGCAAAAGTAAGAGAACTCGGCGCAGCTATTCAGGAGGATGAGCGTTACCTCAACTTCAGAAAAGCACAGCAGGCAAGTGAAGCAGATACCGCTCTCAACGAGCTTATCGCAAAATTCCAGCTTGCACAGGCTTCTTTCCAGTATGAAGCAGGCAAAGAAGAAAAAGATGACGAAAAGCTTCAGCAGCTTGACAGTGAGCTCGGTCAGCTTTACGGCCAGATTATGGCAAGCCCCACCATGGCAGATTATGAAGCAGCTGCAAATGAAATCGACGCTATGATGAAATACATCAACGGCATTCTCACACTCTGCATTCAGGGTGAAGATCCCGCTACCTGCGAGCCTCCCAAAGAGGAAGAGCATCATTGCGGAGGAGAATGTTCCTCTTGCGGCGGCTGCCACTAAGAGATTGAATTGCCGTAGCCGGCGCATAAAGCGTTTTTCCTCGCTCGAAGTATAGACGATACATCTTCGCTCGGAGAAAACACTTTCTGCATCCGGCTGCGACAATCCCGGAAAGCTTTGCAGTCAGGTCTGAGAAAACGATTTCTGCATCTGACTACGCGGGGTTCAGAAAATACAGTAGTTGGATTAAGCAGTTTTTCCTCACTCGAAGTATAGGCGATACATCTTCGCTCGGAGAAAACACTTTCTGCATCCGGCTGCGACAATCCCGGAAAGCTTTGCAGTCAGGTCTGAGAAAACGATTTCTGCATCTGACTACGCGGGGTTCGGGAAATGCGATTGTCGGATTAAGCAGTTTTTCCTTGCTCAAATACGGAAATTTATTTCAAAGCGCTAATTTTTGAAAGGTCAGGTACAGTCGGTCATGGCAGAATATACACCCATGATGAAACAATATTTTGAAATCAAAGAGCAGTACCCGGATACTATTCTCATGTACCGTCTCGGTGACTTCTATGAAATGTTCTTTGATGATGCCAAAACCGCTTCGGCGGAGCTTGAGCTTGTGCTCACGGGCAGGGATTGCGGTCAGGAGGAGCGCGCTCCGATGTGCGGCGTTCCTTTTCACAGCGTTGATTCCTATATTGCCCGTCTGGTTTCAAGAGGCTACAAGGTTGCTATCTGTGAGCAGCTTGAAGACCCGGCTCTTGCCAAAGGTATCGTCAAAAGGAATGTTACGAGAGTCATAACTCCTGGAACGGTCATTGAGAGCACAATGCTCGATGAAAGCAAAAACAATTTCCTCGGCTGTATTTGTCTTACGGACGGTAAAGCAGGTCTCTGCTTCACGGATGTTTCCACGGGCACCGTCCATGCAACACAGCTTGAAAGCAAAAACTGTCAGAAGCAGATTATCAATGAGCTCGGGCGTTTTTCACCCCGTGAGGTAATCATAAGTACGGATGTACTTGAGCTTAATGCAGTAACTGATTTCATCAGAAACAAGCTCGGTAATGCTTCCTGCGAGCTTCTTGACGATGAATGCTTTGACCCTTCAAAAGCTACCGCTTTGATTCTGCGCCATTTCAACATAAAGGCCGTTGCGGATATTATGCCTTCCGATTCCTTCGCCGCGGTCTGCGCTCTGGGTGCTTCTCTTGATTATCTGAGAAGCGTTCAGAAAAATGAGCTTGAAAACATAACCGCCGTTAATTATTACGGTGAAGGGAGCTTTATGCGCCTTGATGTTACGGCTCTGCGAAACCTTGAAATAACCGAGACCCTGAGAAACAGAGAAAAAAGAGGCTCTCTGCTCTGGGCTCTTGACAAAACAAAGACCTCCATGGGCAAAAGAATGCTGCGCACATGGATTGAAAGGCCTCTGCTTAATATCGGTGGCATAACCAAGCGCCACAACGCCGTTAAGGAGCTTACGGAAAACAGCGTTCTGCGTGAAGATACGGTAAGTGCACTGACGGGCTGTCAGGACATTGAAAGACTTATTACCCGCATTTCCTACGGCACTGCGAATGCCAGAGAGCTTAAGGCACTTTCCCAGACCCTGCTTCGCCTGCCTGTTGTTATTTCTCTTCTTGAGGGCTGTCAGAGCTCCTTGCTTGCACAGCTCAGAGACGGCATTTCTCCTCTTGATGATGTTTCTGCCCTCATTGAGGCCGCCATTGTGGAAGACCCGCCGTTTTCCGTACGCGAGGGCGGCATGATAAAGAGCGGCTTTAATTCGGAGCTTGACGAATACCGTGATATCGTTGCCAACGGCAAAGGCTATCTTGCGGATATTCAGATGAGAGAGCAGGAAAAAACGGGCATAAAAAAGCTGAAAATCGGTTATAACCGTGTTTTCGGTTATTATATTGAAGTTCCGAATGCTTTTAAGGAACTTGTTCCCGAGGAGTATATCAGAAAACAGACCCTTTCAAACTGTGAGAGATTTATAACCCAGGAGCTTAAGGAGCTTGAATCAAAGGTCCTCGGAGCTCAGGAAAGAATTGCTCACCTTGAATTTGAAATTTTTGATTCTGTCAGGGCAAAAGCTGCGGACAGACTTTACGAAATTCAGAGAACGGCAGCCTGCGTTGCTTCTCTTGATGTTCTCTGTTCCTTTGCTTTTGTTGCGGCGGAAAACAAATATGTCTGCCCCGAAATGAATGCGGGCAACGAAATAATCATTAACGAGGGCCGTCATCCCGTTGTTGAAAGAATGATTGATTATCCTTTCGTTCCAAATGATACGGTGCTTGATAACGGTGACAACACCTGTGCCATTATCACGGGCCCCAATATGGCAGGTAAATCCACTTATATGCGCCAGGTCGCACTTATCTGCCTTATGGCTCAGGCAGGCTCCTTTGTTCCTGCCGACAGTGCAAGACTTTGCATAGTTGACGGTATTTATACGAGAATAGGTGCTTCCGATGACCTTGCAAGCGGTTCATCAACATTTATGGTCGAGATGAGTGAGGTTGCAGATATTCTCAGAAACGCCACCTCAAAGAGTCTTATCATTTTTGATGAAATAGGCAGAGGAACATCAACATTTGACGGAATGAGTATAGCAAGAGCAGTGCTTGAGTTTTCCGCTGACAGAAAAAAACTCGGCGCAAAAACCCTTTTTGCAACTCATTATCACGAGCTGACGGAGCTTGAAAATAAGGTCAGCGGAGTGAAGAATTATAACATCGCCGTCAAAAAGAGAGGGGATAACATCACCTTCCTGCGCCGTATCGTTCCCGGCTGTGCCGACGGAAGCTACGGTATCGAGGTCGCAAAGCTTGCGGGTGTTCCCTCCGCAGTTGTTGAAAGAGCCAAGGTTGTTCTTAAAGAGATAGAAAAAGAGAGCGGCAGGCCCATAATTATGGGCGAGAAAAGCAGTGAGGATGAAAGTCTTCAGATTTCTTTTGCTTCCACCAACGATGATGCCATAAGGGCAAAATTACAGAATATTGACATAAATACGCTTACACCCATTGAAGCCATGCAGGTGCTTTATGAACTGACAAGCATGGTGGATTGATTGAATTTTTAAGAAAGGAGCACCGTAATGCCGAAGATAAATGTTATGCCGAAGCACCTTGCCGAGCTTATTGCCGCAGGTGAGGTTGTCGAGAGACCTGCGTCAGTGGTAAAGGAGCTCCTTGAAAATTCCGTTGATGCCGGAGCCGATACGGTTACTCTTGAAATCAGAAACGGCGGAATTACCTATATACGCATTACAGATAACGGCTGCGGAATCAGCCGTGAAGACATCAGAAACGCATTTGTCAGTCACGCCACGAGTAAGATAACCACAGCCGATGACCTTAATTCCATTATGACTCTCGGCTTCCGCGGAGAAGCTCTTGCCAGTGTTGCCGCCGTTGCCGGGGTTGAGGTTCTTACAAGAACAAAGGGCGAAAGCACCGGCACAAGATACTGCATTGAATTCGGCAGAGAAACCCTGCTTGACGATGCGGGCTGCCCCGAGGGCACTACCATTACCGTGCGTGATATTTTTCTTAAAACTCCCGCAAGAATGAAATTCCTCAAAAAAGATGTAACGGAGGCAAACAGCGTTGCCGCAGTTATGGACAGAATCGCTCTTTCCCACCCCGAGGTTTCATTCCGCTTTATCCGTGAGGGTAAGCAGGTGCTTATGACAAGCGGAAGCGGTGATAAGCTGACCTGCATAAGGGATGTTTTCGGCAAGGAGTTTGCTTCACAGCTTATTCCCTGCGAAAATGAACAGAACGGCGTGAAGGTGACCGGTTATATTTCAAAGCCCGCCTTTTCAAGGCCGAACCGCAATATGCAGTTTTTCTTTCTGAATAACAGATATGTAAAAACGGGAACTGGCTCCGCGGCTGTTTCCGAGGGCTATAAAGGCAGTATGATGGTTGGTAAATTCCCATCATGTGTGCTGTATATCGAAGCCGAGCCGGACAGTGTGGATGTAAATGTTCACCCTGCCAAAACAGAGGTGAGATTTTCGGATGAACGACCCGTATTCAATGCGGTTTACGGAGCTTGCAAAACCGCACTTGAAAAAGGCGACAGTCCGAAGCAGATCGTTCACAATCAGAAGCCGCAGACTCCGTCAACAAGAGATTTTACCACTGCCCCCGCAAAGCCCCCCGAGCAGATAAAGCTTCCTGTTTCAAAGCCAGATTTCTGGCAGCATATTCCTGCCGGAAAGAAGGAAGAAAAACCGGTTAAATACAGTGCTCCGTCTGTCAGCACCGTTGTTACGGCAAAAGCACCCGAAAGAGAGCTTCCGCCCGATGACGGCAGAATTGACAGCATGGATGATATTCTTCTCAATTCCCGTCCTGCTTCGGCACCGAAAAAGGAAGCACCGGTCGCTGCTCCCGTATCCGCACCGGAGCCCGCATCTCCGGTCATACCGACGGATATGAATGAATTTGAAGAGGAACAGTTCAGACTTGTCGGTGAAGCCTTCATGACATATATTATCTGTGAATACAAGAAAAAGCTTATTATCATTGACAAGCACGCCGCTCACGAAAGAATAATTTACGAGCGGCTGAAAAAAGAAAACGGCGAAAGGTCGGCTCAGCTTCTGCTGGCTCCCGTTACCGTTGAGCTGACAAAGGAAGAGTATGCCTGTGTTCTCGAAAACCTTGAGCTTATCAACAGCTCGGGCTTTGAAGTTGAGGATTTCGGCAGCGGGTGCGTAATCGTCAGAGAATGCCCCATGGAGCTTTACCCCGACGATATACAGGAGGTCATTACCGAAATAGCCGGCAGATTTGTTGAAAAGAAGCAGGATGTCATGTTTGAAAAGCTGGATTGGATTTTCCATTCCGTTGCCTGCCGAAGTGCCATTAAAGCGGGTAATTTTACCTCAAAGCTTGAAATGGAACGCTTTGCAAAACAGCTTCTCAATATGCCGGATATCCGCTACTGCCCCCACGGCCGCCCCGTGCTTATAGAAATGACACAAAGAGAGTTGGAAAAGAATTTTGGCAGAATATAAAATTCCTCTTATTGCCGTGGTCGGACCTACGGCATCGGGAAAAACGGCACTTGCCGTAAATATCTGCAAGGCTCTTGACGGCGAAGCCGTTTCCTGCGACTCAATGCAGATTTATAAGGGTATGGATATAGCTACCGCCGCACCGACGGCAGAAGAAATGCAGGGCATAAAGCATCACCTTATCGGTTTTGCCGACACGGATGAGCTTTACAGCGTTGCAAGCTACTGCAAGGCGGCAAGGGAAGCTATTTCCGATATTTATTCAAGAGGAAAAATGCCTGTGCTTGTGGGCGGAACGGGTCAGTATTATTCCTCTGTTGCGGATAATCTGGAGTTCTTTGAGGAAGAAACGGATTTTGAGTACCGTGAGTTTCTTCGCAGAAGAGCCGAAACAGAGGGTGCTTCGGTCCTGCTGCGTGAGCTTGAAGAAATCGACCCCGAAAGTGCCGCCTCTTTACACGAAAATAATCTGGGCAGGGTTATCAGAGCCCTTGAAATATATCATACCACCGGAAAAACCAAGACCATGCAGAATGAGCTTTCAAGGAGAAATCCATCTCCGTACAGCCTTACCGCAATCGGGCTTGACGCAAGGGACAGACAGTTCCTTTATGACAGAATAAACCGCAGAGTTGATATGATGACGGAAAACGGTCTTATTGAGGAGGCAAGAGCGTTTTTCGAAAAAAATAACGGACGCACTGCCGTTCAGGCAATCGGCTATAAGGAGCTGAAGCCCTATTTTGACGGCGAAGCCTCACTCGATGACTGTATTGAAAATCTTAAAATGCAGACAAGACATTATGCCAAGCGCCAGCTTACCTGGTTCAGGCGTGATGAAAGAATAAAATTCCTTTACATTGATGATTATTCAACCCCCGAAGAGCTGACGGAAGCAGCTCTGTCTTACATAGATGGGAAGTGATATTTTTTGAAAACCGAAAAGCTGACAAGATGGCTTGCGCTTATAACAGCCTGCATTATTGTCATTTACTTTGCGGCAAGCATATTCAATTCGCTCAGTAATAATTACAAGACCGCGACAGCCTATGTTACTCAGGTTTCCGATACGGTTGATGCGGATATGTTCATAATCCGTGATGAAACGATACTTGAAAGCAGAGGCGCGGGCGTTGTTGTTCCTCTTGCCGTCAGCGGCGGCAGAGTCAGCAGCGGCAGTGAGATAGCCGCGGTGTTTTCAAGTGAAAAGGCGGCGGAAAGCTACGCAGAGGTTACCGCGCTGAACGAAAAGCTTGAAATCTACAAAAAAATCGACAATCGTGTTGATGTTGCCAATGTGGATATCGAAAAGCTCATAACCGACATTGATATTGATTTTTATTCGATTCTCGATGCCGTCTACAATAACGATTATTCCGAGCTTTCCGACAATGAGCTTTCATTCGGAGAAAAGCTTTCGAGAAAGAATCTTTCCCTGGGCGCCGAGGTTGACTGCTCTGCACAGATAGCGGAGCTTGAGTCACGCATAGCTTCACTTTCCTCCGCAAATCCCAACGAAATCATTTCCGCCGGTGAAGCGGGCTATTTTGTGAGCAGGCCCGACGGCTTTGAAAACATACTCACAACAAAAGACCTTGCCGACCTTAACGAAGAAAAGCTTGAAAAAGCCTTCAAAGCCGAAAAGAAAGAAATTCCCGACGGTACGATCGGAAAAATGATAAACGGCTGCAACTGGTATGTGGCGACTGTTGTCAAATCCTCCGATGTTCCGGGCATGGAGGTCGGAAACACCGTAAAGCTTGTGCTCGGTGACAATGAAAACGAAACGGTCACATCAAAGGTTTATTCCAAAAAAATCCTTGATGATGAAAAGATACTTTTTGTTTACCGCTGCTCGTTCATGAATGAGGAACTTGCCACCCTGCGTAAGGTCACGGGCAAAATAGTCATCAGAAGCTACAAGGGCATAAAGATACCCAAGGATGCCGTAAGATTCGGTGAAAATGAAGAAATGGGTGTCTATATCCGTGAAGGAAACCTTGTTAAATTCAACCGTATAGAAGAAATTTATTCCGGCGATTCCTATGTTATCGCGGCAGATAAGACGGGAACCCCAGGCTGGCTTGCCCAGTATGACGAAATAATCACATCGGGAAAGGAGCTTTCGAATGGAAAAGTTATCGGCTGACCCGAAATTTACGGATATTGAAGAAAATCTGAAAGTCATCCGTGAAAATATTTCAGAGGCCGCAGCCGCCTCCGGCAGAAAGCCGGAAGAGGTTCACCTCATGGCGGTAACGAAGACCGTTGACCCGGTTTATATCAATCACGCCATTTCACAGGGAATCGACCTTATCGGTGAAAACCGTGTTCAGGAGTTCCTTTCAAAAAAGCCCGAACTTGAGCTTGAAAAATGCTCGGCTCATCTGATAGGCCATCTTCAGTCCAACAAGGTAAAAACAATTATCGGCAATGTTGATGTCATTCAATCGGTCGACACCGTTTCCATAGCCTCGGAAATTTCAAAAAGAGCCCTCAATGCGGGGATTACTCAGGATATTCTTCTTGAGGTGAATGTGGGAAACGAAGAAAGCAAATTCGGATTTGAACTGTCGGAAACCTTTGAAAGAGCCTGCGAAATAGCAGAGCTGAAAGGTGTAAACATCAAAGGTTTGATGTGCGTGGCCCCGATTTGCGAAAAAGTTTCGGATTTATTGAAAATTTTTTCAAATATGCACAATATGTTTATTGACATTGGCAGTAAAAAAATGGATAATATCAATATGAGTGTCCTTTCAATGGGAATGTCCGGCGACTATGAGCAGGCCATTCTTTCCGGGGCAAATCTTGTTCGCGTAGGCTCGGCGATTTTCGGCCCGAGGCTTTACCGCGACAAGCACTGAATATGTTAATGATACCGCATTGCGGTGACTGTATTTAAGGAGGAAATAAAAATGGGTTTCAAAGACAAATTCCACAGCTGGCTTAACGCATCCGATGACGGTTATGTAGAAACCGCCGAGCAGGATTATGATGATGATTTCGATTTTCAGCCTGATGTCAAGCCTGAGCAGCCTGCTCAGCCTGCACCCAAGGCTCACGCTTTCAGCTCAAAGAGCGAAAAGAATAATGTTGTCAGCATAAATACCCCCAAGGCTGCCGCTCCCGCAAAGCCTCATGTGGTATTCCAGAAGATAGACAGATTTGACGAGGTAAATAAGGTTGCCGATATTCTCAAGGAAAAGAGAATAGTTGTGCTTAATCTTGAGTCCTGCCCCAATGATGTTGCCCAGAGAATAATTGATGTTCTCTACGGCGTATCGTATGCCAATGACGGCGATTTCAAAAAAATCGCAGGCAGAGCTTATATAATTACTCCCAACAATGTTCCCGTTACCGGAGAACTCGGTGACGATATTGCCTCATACGGCGAAGATTTTTAAGAGAGTGCAGGTGTAAAAAATGCTCAGACCCGAACAGATTGCAAATGCTAAATTCACACCGGTAAGCACCGGTACTTACAGTGCAGAGGAAGTTGATGCTTTCCTCAAGCTTGTTGCAGACGCTTATGCGGAAACCCTTAAGGAAAAGGAAGTTCTTATCAAAAAGATAAGCATTCTTGCCGAAAAGGTTGAGAGTTACAGAGGCGACGAGGAGGCTATCAAGCTTTCACTTCTTGATGCTCATAAAATGGCTGCCGAGGTTACAAAGAATGCCGAGGAGCAGGCCAGAACTCTGGTTTCCGATGCAGAAGCAAGTGCAAAGGAAAAGACAGAGAATGCCGAAAAGCAGGCAGCAGAGCTTTCCGATGCCGCAAGACTTCAGGCAGGCGATATCGTAAACAACGCCAGAACTGCCGTTGCTTCTCTTAAAGAGAGAGCACAGCAGGAGGCTGACAAGACCGTTGATGATGCAAAAGCTCAGGCCGAGGTCATCATTGCCAAGGCAAATGCCGAGCATGACTCCATAGTCGGCAACAGCAAGGGCGAATATGAGCACTATGTTGCAGAGCTTGACAAGGTAAGAAACGAGCTTGCAAAATTCAAGTCACTTTTTGAAGGCTTCAATGTTGGCGAAGCCTATGTTGCGACAGAATATGTTCCGGCTCCCGTTGCCGAGCCTTCGGTACCCGTAATTGAAAAGGCTGAAGAAGCCGCAGAAGAAATTGCAGAAGAAATCATCGAAGAGCCCGCCGCGGAAGCTGTTGAAGCAGCAGAAGAGCCTGAAGCTGCCGCAGAGCCCGAGCAGGAAAAAATCGTTGATATAGACATCCCCGTTTTTGACCTTTCCGATGATAACGAGCCCGAAATTCCTTTCTTCGAAGAGCCTGAAGAGGAAATCAAAATCGAGGTTGAGGAAGAGCCTGCCGTTGTTGAGGAGCCCGTAATTGAAGAGCCCGTTGTTTCCGCTGACGCTCTTGATGACCTTGATGATCTTTTCAATCTTTTTGATGATGAAGAGGTTGAGGCAACTCCCGAAGGACTTGCTTCCGATATAGATGACATTCTTCCCGAGCCTTCCGTTCCCGATTTTTCAGCAGCTTCTGAAGAAAGTGCAGAAGAGGAAGATGATATTTTCGGAATTCTTGACGAGGTCAGCGACGATGCTGCCGATGACAGCTCGGACGATGATATAACTTCACTTTTTGACAGCCTGTTTGACGAATAATATGTTTCAGTTTATTTCCCTTCTTATTATTGCCCTTCTTACCGCCATTGACAGAATAACAAAAGTTGTTGTTGTCAATACGGTGAAGGTGAACGGCCCGGTCAGCTTCCTTTTCGGAGCATTTCAGCTCAGATATACGGAAAACACGGGTGCCGCTTTCAGCTCGTTTTCAGACAATACGGTGGTGCTTTCGGTTTTTACCGTTCTTGTCATCATCCTTTGTCTGTTCGTTCTGCTGACCCGCAGAGTTAAGTCAAAGTTTGCCAATGCCTGTCTGATTCTTATTATATCCGGCGGCATCGGAAACGCCATTGACCGCATTTTCAACGGCTTTGTGGTGGATTTCATTGAACCGCTTTTTATGAATTTTGCGGTGTTCAATTTTGCGGATTGCTGTATTACGGTCGGGGCGTTTCTTCTCATCGGATATGAGCTTTATGAGCTTGTAAACGAAAAGAAGAACAATAAAGAACAGAGCGAAGCCGAAGAAAAGGCGAAAACAGATGATTGAAACCGTTAATTCATTTGAATATTGCGAACCGATTTTTATTACGGTTGACAGCGATCTTTCACAGGAGAGGGTCGATAAGATTCTCTCCTGTGTTCTCGAAAAATATTCCCGTTCCTTTGTTCAGTCTCTTTTTGACAGAGAGCTTGTTTACTGCGGCACAAAGAAGATTTCAAAAAGCTTTCGCCCGAAATGCGGTGATGTTATTGAATTTTCCGTGCCCGAGCCTGAAGAGCTTTCCCTCGAAAAAGAGAATATACCGCTTGATATTGTCTATGAGGACAATGACCTGCTTGTGGTGAATAAGCCCAGAGGAATGGTCGTTCACCCGGCCCCCGGCAATTATTCCGGAACTCTTGTCAATGCTTTGCTTTACCATTGCGGTGACAGCCTTTCCGGCATAAACGGAGCCGTAAGGCCGGGAATAGTTCACAGAATAGATAAGGACACCAGCGGCCTTTTGCTGGTGGCAAAAAATGACAATGCTCATGTTTCTCTTTCGGAGCAGATTAAGGAGCATTCCCTCGACAGGGAGTACAGAGCGGTCATTCACGGGCATCTCAAAGAGCAGGAGGGCGTTGTTGACGCTCCCATCGGCAGAAGCCCCACAGACAGAAAGAAAATGTGTGTAACGGACAGAAATTCAAAAAACGCCGTTACTCATTATACGGTTTTGGAAGAGTTCCGTGATTTCAGTCTTATAAAATGCAGACTTGAAACAGGCAGAACTCATCAGATAAGGGTACACATGGCTTACCTCGGTCATCCCGTGGCGGGTGACCCGGTTTACGGCCCGAAAAACGGAGTAACCTCACTTGGCGGTCAGTGCCTTCATGCCGCCGTTCTCGGCTTCACCCATCCGGTGACCGGGGAGAGGATAAGAACTCAGGCTCCCTTACCTGATTATTTCACGGATTTTTTGGAGAAAATTAAATGAACATCGAAAAGTATTCCGATTGGCTTGTTGCCTCCGATGTTGACGGTACGATACTCAACAAGCATCGAAAGCTGGTTAAGAAAAACATAGAAGCTGTTGCGGATTTCGTAAAAAAGGGCGGCAATTTCACTCTTGCCTCCGGGCGCAATCCTCAGTCTCTCTGGAGATATTACAGAAAGCTTCCGTTAAAGCTTCCCGCCATAGTTATTAACGGTGCGGGTATCTATGATTTCGCCAAGCAGGAAATGATTTATTTCAGCCCCATGAGCGAAAGTGCAATGGAGCAGGCCTGCAAAATAGCGAAAAGTCACCCCACTCTTGATGCGGTCGTGGTAACAAAGGATGCCCTTTATGTTACGGGTATAGGTGTCTGGGGCGTTTATTATGTTATTGTTGACCGTCTGACTCATAAAAGAAAATTCAATATTGAAAAGGTTCCCAAAGAGGATTGGGGCAAGGTCATTTTCTGCGGAGCTCCGTGGAGAGTTGAAAAGCTGAGAAAAAAGCTTGAGGGTGAAGATACATCCGATTTCGTTTTTTACAGCGGCTCGAATGTGAGTGTTGAGATAATAGGGGAGCAGGCGAATAAAGGCACTGCCATTCGCAAGCTTGCCGAAATCCTCGGCATTGATAATGAGCATATTGCCGGTATCGGCGATTATTATAACGATACCGATATGCTTGAAAAGGTTGCCGTTCCTGCCTGCGCGGGTCAGGCACCGCGTACAATCAAGGAAATTTCGGAATTCGTGGCCTGCCATTGCAACAAAGGTGCGGTCGCTGATTTCCTTAATTACATAGTTAAGACCAAAATCGAAAAAAAGTGAGAATTTGACAGGAGGTGGCTGCAATGGATGCAGTTACGAGAAAACAGTTAAAAATCAAAGCCTGCAAGGCGAGAATGGGTATTATCGAGGGCGTTTTCAATGCCAAATCGGGACACCCGGGCGGATCACTTTCATGTGTTGACATCGTTACTTATCTTTACTTCAATCACATGAATGTTAACCCTGCCGACCCTCAGAATGAAGACAGAGACAGATTTGTTCTTTCAAAGGGTCATGCCGCTCCCGCTCTTTATGCCGTACTTGCTCAGAAGGGCTTTTTCCCCGCCGAGTGGATAAAGACTCTCAGAAAGAGCGACTCCAATCTTCAGGGTCACCCCAGCATCAAGTACACCCCCGGTGTTGATATGTGTACCGGTTCTCTCGGCCAGGGTATCTCCGCTGCCTGCGGTATGGCTCTGGGCGCAAAGCTTTCCGGCAAGAGCTTCAGAGTTTACACCATCCTCGGTGACGGTGAAATTCAGGAAGGTCAGGTCTGGGAGGCAGCTATGTACGCTTCCGCAAAGGGTCTTGACAATCTTGTTGCCGTTGTTGATAATAACAACCTTCAGATTGACGGTACTGTTGCCGAAGTCAATTCTCCTTACCCCATCCCCGAAAAGTTCAAGGCTTTCGGCTGGAATGTTATTGAAATAGACGCTCACAGCTTTGACGAAATCGACGCCGCTTTCAAGGCTGCTGCCGAATTCAGAGGCAAGCCCACTGTTATTATTGCAAAGAGCATTAAGGGCAAGGGCGTTTCATTTATGGAAGACCAGGTAGGCTGGCACGGTACCGCTCCCAACGCAGAGCAGTACGAGCAGGCTATGTCGGAACTCAAACAGGCTCTTGCAGAGCTTGAGGCATAAGAAAGGGACAGGTGAAGAAAAATGGCTGATATTATCAAAACCGCAACCCGTGATGCATACGGTAAAGCTCTCGTCGAGCTCGGCGGAATTAACGATAAGGTAGTTGTTCTTGACGCTGACCTTGCCGCCGCAACAAAAACAGGTATGTTCAAAAAGGCTTTTCCCGACAAGTTTATTGATTCGGGTATTGCCGAAAGCAATATGATGGGCGTTGCCGCAGGTCTTGCCACCACAGGCTACACCGTTTTTGCCAGCACATTCGCAATGTTCGCCGCAGGCAGAGCATTCGAGCAGGTAAGAAACTCAATCGGTTACCCTCATCTCAATGTTAAAATCGGTGCTACTCATGCCGGTATTTCCGTCGGTGAAGACGGAGCCAGCCATCAGTGCTGTGAGGATATTGCTCTTATGAGAACAATTCCCGGTATGACAATCATCAACCCTGCCGACGCAGTTGAAGCAAGAGCCGCTGTTCTTGCCGCTGCCGACTATGTAGGTCCCGTTTATATGAGATTCGGCCGTCTTGCAGTTCCCTGCATTTTCGGTGATGATTATAAATTTGAGTGGGGCAAGGCAGTTACCGTTAAAGAGGGCAAGGATGTTACAATCTGTGCAACCGGTCTTATGGTAAACGAAGCTGTTGAAGCCGCCAAGGCTCTTGCCGAGGAAGGTATTGACGCCGAGGTTATCAATGTTCATACCATTAAGCCTCTTGATGCCGCAACAATAGTTGCTTCAGCTGCAAAGACAGGCTGTGTTGTCACAGCCGAAGAGCACAGCATTATCGGCGGTTTCGGCAGTGCTGTCTGCGAAGCAATCTGTGAAGGCGGTCAGCCCGTTCCCGTTGTAAGACTCGGTGTAAACGACACCTTCGGTAAATCCGGCCCTGCTGTTGAGCTTCTTCATATTTTCGGCCTTGATGCCGCAAATATCGTTGCAAAGGCAAAGCAGGCAATTTCAATGAAGAAATAAGGACATTCATATTATGAGCGACAGAATTTTGAAAAAATCCTTAATCGGCGGCTTCAAAAAAAGCGATGTGCTTGATTATGTTGAAAAACTTCAAACCGAAAATCTTGCTCTTGCCGACGAGGCGCAGTCAAACGCTCAGGCGGGCTCGGAGCTCTCTGACATAAAGAAAGAGCTTGAGGCACTTGTTGAGGAAAACAAATCTCTCAAAAATGCCAACGAAGCCATGGCTGAGGAAAACGCTCACCTTATAGCCCGTATTGATGAGCTTAAGGCGGCGGCAGACTCTGCCGAAGAAAGCCGTAATTCTGCTGTTTCGGCTCTTGAAGCAAAATGCAGAGAGCTTGAGGCAAAGTGCGAAGCGGGCAGTGCCGTTTGCGCGGCAGCCGAAGCAGAGGGCCAGAAGCCCGGCAAGGATTACCTTATCAGAGATGCCATCAGATATTCCGACAGCCTTATTGAAAAGGCAAAGGATACCGCAGATGAAGCTCTGAAAAAGGCGGGTGAATCCATAACGGATTCCTCGGAAACGGTTACGGAAGCACTTGAGAGCTTCAAAAACGCCAAAGTAAATATGGATTTTTCACTGAATTCCGTCAGAGAAAGCCTTGACAGCCTGCTCAGTGAACTCAGCGATATTGTTTCTGCTCTTTCAACAGGTGATTGATATGGCTTGTTACAAAATAAACCTTTCGTCATTGCGAAAGGAAATACCGCACCTTAAAGCGGGGGATACGGTGCTGCTCAGCGGCACCGCTTACACCGCAAGAGATGCAGCCCATAAAAAAATATTCTCCTTGCTCGATGAGGGCAAGGAGATTCCCTTAAATATCAAGGATGCCTGCATTTATTTTGCGGGCCCTACTCCGACCCCCGAGGGACTTGCCATCGGCAGCTGCGGGCCGACAACCTCCTGCAGAATGGATAAATTCTCACCCCGTCTGCTGGATCTCGGCCTTGCCGCAATGATAGGTAAGGGCGACAGAAATGACGAGGTAAGAGATGCCATAGTCAGAAACGGCGCGGTTTATTTCTGTGCCATCGGCGGTGCCGGAGCGCTTTATGCCAGCCACATAACGGAATGCGAAGAAATTGCTTTTCCGGAGCTTGGCTGTGAGAGCATAAAAAGACTTGCCCTTGCCGATTTTCCGGTTTACGTCGGAATTGACAGCAGCGGCAGACGCATAAGTGACAAGGAAGACTGACCATGTATTTGTTGACAGTTAATCCCATATTGATTGCCGCCGCGGTAATACCCGCCGTAATTCTGCTTGTGAGGGTATATAAGGCAGACAGGCTTGACAAAGAGCCGCCGGGGCTGCTTATTTCTCTTGTGATTATGGGAATCATATCCACCTCAATTGCGGTTGCTCTTGAAAATATCGGCAGCCTCATACTCGGCTTTTTTGCAAGGGAAGGCACAATAAAATATAATTTCCTTATGTTTTACGGCGTTGTGGCTTTTTCTGAGGAAGGAGCAAAATATGTGCTTCTGAAAAAGAAAACCTGGATGAACAGAGCCTTTAACTGCCAGTTTGACGGCGTTGTTTACAGCGTGTTTGTTTCCCTCGGCTTTGCTCTCTGGGAAAATATCGGCTATGTGGCAAAATTCGGCCTGTCAAATGCTTTTGCAAGGGCCATAACCGCAATACCCGGTCACGCAAGCTTCGGTGTTTTCATGGGCGTTATGTACGGCATTGCAAAGAAGTATTTTATTGCAGTCAATTATGAAGCCTCGGCAAAATACAGAAAGCTTTCCTTGCTTGTTCCCGCTTTTCTTCACGGAACATACGATTTTCTGACCACTCTCGGTTCGGTATTTTCGATTATTTTCATTGTGTTTATTGTTGCCATGTTCATTATTGCTTTCAGACTTGTTAAAAGCATCAGCGCAAATGACAGTTATCTGCGCAATGAGCCGGAAGATGTATATAAAAGCGGTGACTATATAATAATGACACCGAAAAATGATGATGACGATTATCATACATATCTTTAATGCAAGCAGGCGGTCGTGATGACCGCCTGTTATTTTGTAGCAAAAAGGCCGGCTGCCAAAAGGCAACCGGCTTTTTTATAATGTATGGTTTAATCAGTCAGCTTTGGGAGCGTAGAGATCCTTCAGCTTGAGAAGGTGCTCATATCTCTCAACAGAGGTATTCTCAGCCTTGGTGAAGAGAGCTTCTGCTCTTTCGGGGAAGGAGCGTGTAAGCTGTGAATAACGGGCTTCATTCATGATGAAGTCTCTGTAG
>JAZUJJ010000048.1:0-8046 GCA_045642725.1 Acutalibacteraceae bacterium | reverse complement strand
CTTAACACTTACATTTCCTTCTGCAATGTACTGCTTGCGGAAGGATTTTTCTTTTGAGCTTATTCCGTTTACGGTCACATTTTCAAGCTCTGCTTCGATTCGGTTTGAAGTGTTGAAATGCTTATCCGTCAACGAAAGTATCAGGCTGAAAAGCGGGCAGCGTTCAAGCCCTTTTTCTTTTATTACTTTGCTTATTCCGGAACACAGCTTGCCGCAAAAGCTTAAATCGGGCTCACTTGAAAATATCGCTTTTTCCCGTGAATTGCAGGTGATATTTCTGAAAACAACATTTTTGATTTCACAGCCCGAAATTTCCGGTGAATACACCGAGCAGTTGATTGCTCTGCCGTAATCATTGTGAATATAGATGTTTTCGAATAAGACATCCGATATTTTCGCCGTTCCCGTTTCGGAAATAATGCCGATTGAAAAAATCCTGCTGTTATCCCAGACGGCGTTTCTTGTAAGTGATGAGCAATTTCTGAAGGTTATGCCGGAAATATCTTTTTCGGTTTCTCCGATTACTCCGAAATTTCTTGCTTTTCCGCTCCAGCCGATGCAGTTTTCAAATGTTATGTTTTTGCATTCATATACATCGTTTGTGGTTTTTACGGTAAAGCTGTCGTCTCCGCTGCGGCAGAAGCATCCGCAAACCTTCGTGCTTTCACTGCCGCATATATTTATTCCGTCGCTGTTTATTCTGTATCCGATAATGTCAATGTTTTTCAGCTCGCAGTTCTTGCCTGCGTAAACCGTTACCGTCCATATAGGCGGGTTGATAAAAAGCATATTTTCAAAGGTCGAGTTCTGACATTCATTTATAAACAGCGGGTTCCGTTCTTTTCTGTCAAGTGCGGTGAAATCAAATGTACCGTGCCCGGTTATCAGCATCCCGCTTTTTCCTGAAATATTGATGAAAGGCGAAAGCGTGTTTCTTCCGGCGTCCTCGTCTGAGTTGATTTCGGCAATGTGCTTTGCCTTGAAATATGCACCTCTTCTGAAATACAAAACATCCGTGCTCATGTTGATGCTTTCTTCTTCGTAAAAGCCTTTTTCAAATACGGTTACATTATTTTCACCGTATTCTTCACGCAGCTTTGCCGTTTCAGCATCCTCGTCAGTCAGCTTTTCCGTGAATACGGTCAGTGCCGAGTCCTGCGAGTCATCATTTATCAGCAATGTGTATTTCTTTTCACCGCATATATTGAAGCTTACGGAGCTTCCGGCTGATTCGGGTGTTGTTTTCTGACAGCCTTCAATCAGTACCGCATTTTCGATTTTTCCGTTTTTGTAAAGCGCATTAACGGTGAGCTGCGTTGACTCCGGAATGAAAATATAAGCAAAGGAATGCAGTACGCCTGTACCGAGCCCGCTGTCGTAGGCTGCCGCCGCATAGACCGGGATTTTCTTTCCGTTTACGGATATTTCCCAGCAGGGCGAATTATAAAGTCCCGTTTCGTCGCAGCCTTTGTTCCCGTAATAATCAGCCGAATCGGATATGCGTGAAAGCTTATCCGGGCTGAATTCCGTAACGGCCTGAGGCGGATATTCCATGTATTCGAAATCCGCTTGCGCTCCGGCATACGGTAAGCATAATATGGCAATTATTATCGCCGTGATTACTGAAATTGATTTTTTCATATCATTTACCGAAAAAGGGCATACCGCAGTGAGTATGCCCTTTGTTTCATATTTGGGATATTCTTTTACATTCTCCGGGGTAATCCTTGACAAAATCCGCACTTCTCACCATATAGGTTTCTGCATTCTCCGGGTCGGTTTCCGTTATTTCAAAAACTCTGCCGCCTCTTAAATCATCGGCACAGTAGCCGTCATAGTTAAGACCTGCGTCACAGCAAAGCTTTATGCCGAGATAACTGCCGGAAAAATCGTTTATATGGTCGTGACCGCAGACCACGGTTTTTACATCGCCTCTGTCAAGAAGAGCGTTGAACATACCGGAGTTGAGAGGGGAGCAGCCCACGGCTTCGCGGCGGGTGCCCTCATAATAGGATTCGGCGGTGTTTTTATAAGTAATGACATATTCGGGAAGAGCAATGTGCATTGCCATAAGCCCCGGTATTTTGTGGCCTGCAAAGGCTTCAAGCTCCTTTGAGGATTGCCAGTACCACATGAGCTGGTCAAAATTCAGAGTGTTGTAGCCCTGACCCCAGTCGTGAAGGCAGGAGGGGTAAACGCACTGCATATCCCATTTGCTGCCCGTGTCGCCGAGCTTGAATTCCCTTACCAGGTCTCCGAGAGAATCATGGGAGTCAATGCCCCATATATTGAAAATGATTTCATCGCTGTTTTCGGCTTTTATCGGTAAAACGAAATTACCCGTGCCGTGAATTTCTTCGGGACCTCTTTTTGTCAGATTAAGGGGAAATTCTTCATAAATTTCCTGCTGGCTGAAGGGCGCCTGATTTGTGCAGTCATTGTCATGGTTGCCGAAAACATGAGCCCACGGAATGTTTCTCTTTTCAACGACCTCAAAAACGGGCCGAACGAATTTTCTGAAATTTTCCGGGGAATCGAGAGCGTCTCTCCATGTCATATCTCCGAGAACCATAAGAAGGTCAGGCTTTACATTGTCAAGAATGGCTTCAAGGTCTCTGATTATCCTTGTGTCAAAGTCAACAACTCCGTGCAGGTCGGAAATGCAGAGAATTTTGAATTTGCCGTTTTTGAATTTCAGCGGGACCTTGGTGTAAAGGTTTTCATTAAGGTATGACATGGTGTGCCTCCGGAAGATGCTTATTTCTTAATCTCTCTCTTAATGTAAAGCTCTGCGGCTCTGAGAGTTCTGAAGGACTGCATGGTGTTGTCCTTGGTGTTGTTGAGGAACTTGCGGAGCTTTTCTTTTCTCTCCTGAGTGAACTTACCCTTGGGCTCGATTCCCTCAACCTTCTTGACAACCTTTTCCATTGCCTTTGAGTAGCGTGATTCTTTGAGAAGCTTCTTGGCATAGCAGGAATAGGTGTAGTTGAATTCTCTCTTGTCGAGTGAGTCAAAATGCTCGTCGGCGGGAATTGCTTCGTTGGTATCCTTGCTGTAAGAAGCGGAAAGGATGAATATGTTTTTGTCAAAGGGAAGAGTAATCTTTGAGCACTTGTCGCAGGGAATTTCGGCGTGGAAGAGATAGAACTGCTTTGCAATTTCGTCGCCTCTTGCACCGTGAGTGTGAGTGAATGTGAAATACTGAGGATTCTTCTTGATGTAGCCGGTTTCGCCAAGACCTATGAGATCCCATGCGCCGACTGCTTCAAAGCAGCTCTGAACGGTGACATTGAATTCTTTATCGTCGGCCTTGAAGGCAACTTCCTTGTCACCGGAAATTGATGTAAGTATGAAATGGGCTGTCTTTGCGCCCTTGGGAACATCTATGACCTGACCGTAGCTTTCAACGGCATTAAGACCGCTGTTCTTGAAGTTATAGGTTATGCCGCCTTCAAGAAGCTCTGCGGGAATGAGCTCTGCGGGAACGCTGTAACCGTTGTTGAGCTTTGCTTTTTTGCCGTCACAGTTGGCAGATGAAATTTCGGCGTTGAGAGGAAGCTCGATTTCGCCGTATTTCTTTCTGTATTTCTTTACGCCGTTGAGCTTGAGCATGAAGCTCTTTATTTCGTGAGGCTTGAAATCAATTACAAGATTTCCTTCTTTAACAGCTGCATCGCCGATAAGCTCTTCGTCGCCTCTGATTTCACTTGCGCTGATGAGAGGAAGAACAAAGCTGAGCTTAACGCCCTTCTGCTCTTTGCCCGTGTATTCGCAAAGACGGATAACGATTTCGTCACTCTTCTGAGCTTTCTTGATGCCGAGAATTCTTACCGTATCACTGTCAACGGAGCAGAGTGAGAATACGGGGTCAAGCTTGCCCTTGTGAGTGTCGCAGACAAAAGCGTGCATGGGCTGGCAGAATCTGTCAGCGGCGCAGGCTGTGTAATCGGGGTTGCCTTCGTGGCCGTAAATACCGTAAGAAAATCTGTTGATACCGAAGTCTGCAAGGTGCTGACCGGTCATATATGAATGGTTGTTTGTTGCGGTGTGAACGCCGGTAAGGCGCAGCGTGTGACCGTCGGGCTTGTCCCAGCCGGAGCGGGAGTCACTGAGAATGGAAACGCCGAATTTGCCGTCAACGCCCGTAATGTCGGTCCATCTCTGTGCGGGAACCTCAAACTGCTCCTTGGTGTTGGTCTTTCTGCCGTAGGAGCCGATACCTATATCATAGGAAGCAATGTCATTGTTGGCGTTTACGGGGAATCTTACCTTAAGGTTTGCTGATTCCGTTCTCCAGTCAACCTCATTGAATACTCTGATGAAATCGCTTTCGGCATCAAGTGAAATATACTGCTTGAAGGTGGAGCCGTCGGCAACGCGGATAACCTCTATTTCACAGAGAGCAGGGCCGTTTTCTTTAACAAGGAAAACGGGCTCGCCTGCATAGGCGTAAGGCTTTCTGGCTATATCTTTATAGTGAACTTCCCATGCCGAGTAATGATAGTAAGTAATGTCGCTGACAAGCTCATTTCTTACGGGAGCGGCAAGAAGCTCTTTGTCAAGCTTTGAATCATAAACGGAAGCTATATCTCCGTTGAGGTCGAGCTTAACGGTATATCTGTTGTTTTTGAGAACCTTGTTTTTGAGTGAAAGTCCGGTTTCACCCTCAAAAGCGGAATCGGAGGGACGGACATCGTAAACGGCAATGCCGTTTGCGGGAACTTCAGCCATGAAAATGACTTTCTTGAAGCCTTTTTTGTCGGCACTTCCGAGCTGTGAGGGAACCTCGATGCCCTTTGAGTCGAATACTCTGATGAATTTGCCGGGCAGCTTGCTTTCCTCAACATAAGCCTTTACCGCCTGCTTTACAACGCCCGAGGTCTGAACGGGGCTTGAAACGGCAACGGCGACACCCTGAGCAAAGGCTGTGTTCATAGCTCCGGTGACGGCTTTTACCGCGGCTGTATATTCGGTTGAGAAAAGGTTGAGTGACTGAACATAATCGTTCCAGTTGCGCTTATAGTCAATCATCCATGATGTGCCCGTAATATCGTCATGGAACTGGTGAGCGATTGTTCTCTTCCATGCAGTATCAAAAACATTTGAGGGGTAATCGGCAAGGCCGAGAATGAAAGCGGAAACGGCCGAACGCTCGGCGGCGTCTGCAAGAAGCTCGCTTCTTCTGTTGAATCTCTTGGATGCCGTTCTTGAAGTGTAGCTGCCTGCGCCGTGCTCCGTCATGAGAAATTCGCCGTCAAAAACGGGAAGCTTTTTCTTTGCTTCCTCCGACATTGCTTCAATGTCATCAAAGAATTCCTTTGTGGTGGCGGAGAGAACCTTGATTGCGTTTCCTGCGTTTTCTCTGATTTCTTCGCAAACTGCCTTTACGGATTTTTCTTTGGGTGCGCCGCCTCTGTCACCTACGCCGTGATAATCAAAGGTGGCCTTGAAACCGTATTTTTCGGAGTTTTCTTTAAGCTTTTCAAGAATGGGCTTGTAGGTGCGAATTTTATCATAAACCTTGGTATAGCTGCCGGGCTTGATTGCGCACCAGAGTCCGTTTCCGTCAAGAGCTTTCCAGCGGCCCACATCAAAGGGAGTGGGTACCGAGCAGCCCCAGGTGAGCTTCTGGGTTGAGAAACCCGTCAGTCCGCAGTGAGCGGCAATTCCGGGCAGAGCCTTGCCGAAGCCGAAGCAGTCGGGAAGGAAAATATCATTGGATTCAATGCCGAAATTGTCTTTGAAAAATCCGTTGCCGTAGATTACGTTACGGATAAGAGCTTCGGGGGAGGGAATATTCACATCGCCGTTTTCGTAACAGCTTCCGCAGGGGCTCCAGCGACCCTCGGCAATGTACTTTTTAACCTTTTCGAAAGCGTCGGGATAATACTCTCTCATGAGCTCGTAGCGGTAGCTGCCTTCCCAGTTGAATTTGTATTCCGGATACTTTTCAAAAAGTGCGAAGTTTTCGTTAAAGGTTTTGGGTATGTACTCTTTGACACTTGTTTCAAAAGTCCAGACCCATGAGGTATCAAGATGTGCGTCGCCGATGGTGTAGATTCTCTGTTCGTTTTCCATGAGAACACTCCTTAATATAAAATTATACATATTCATTATATGACAGAGACATTCATAATTCAAGAGCGAAAATAATTAAAATTTGCATATTTGTATTGAATTTCACCTCCGGACGGATTATAATTTTTACGGAGGTGGATTCAATGGAAATATTTTTGATTAAATACATTGTGAATGCTTATAAAAACACCTTGAAGCTTTTCGGCAGAGTGGTCGAAATCTATAAAACCAATGACCGTTACGGCAGATATTCGGTCTGCATGACCTTTGTTGTTTTTGATGTGCTTTTTATACTCCTCAATATTGTTCTGAAATTCCTTGTCCGCGGCTCTTCGTTTTTCACGGGCTGTATTTTAGTCGGTGCGGTTGTTCTTACCGCTCTGATTCTTGACCTGCGCAACCTTAAAAAATATAAAGAAAAAGTCAGAATGAATGCAAGGGATGAAGCCTTTCTGAAAGCCATAGCTCAGGAAAAAGGCGTAAATCCCATAACAATGAAAAAATACGGAAACGAAGAGAACAAAACGGATTTGCCGGCACAGCCTGCCGCTGCACCTGCTGTTTTGCCGAAACCCGAAGTGAAGCCCGAGCCGAAGAAAAAAGAAACTCTTTCCGACCTTCCCTCTGCGGAGGAAATGGCGGAAATGGAAAGAAAATAATGCTCATATAATAAGCAGAGAGATGATTTGCGACGAAGCTGTTTCGTAAATCATCTCTCTTGTTTTTATTTTATTATCCGCTCAGAGCGTTATTTCTTATTTGAAGTAAGGCATATATGAGCCGTGAGCCTCGATAAGCTCATCAACCATCTTCCTGATGGTGTCTATGTCAAGCTCGCTTCCCGTATGGGGGTCAAGCATGGCAGCCTGATATATATGCTCTTTCTTTCTTGTTTTTGCCGCTTCAATGGTGAGAAGCTGAACATTGATATTTGTCATGTTCATTGCCGCACACTGAACGGGAAGAGCGCCTACATGGCAGGGGTTGATGCCGTATCCGTTGACAAGGCAGGGAACCTCAACGCAGGCCTCGGCGGGCAGGTTTGTGATAAGGTGGTCGGTGTTAAGCACATTTCCGCCTATCTGATAAGGCGTTGATGTAACCATTGCTTCCATAATGTGAGAAGCGTATTCGGAGGAACGCTCATGCTCCTTGACTCCGTTTTCGAGCATTTCGGCGTATTCCTTTCGCCAGCCTTCAATCTGGTTGACACAGCGGCGGGGATATTCGTCAAGGGGAATGTTGTATTTTTCGATAAGCTCGGGATATTTGCTCTTGATGTAGAACATATTATATTCCGAATTGTGTTCGCTTGATTCGGTGCAGTAGTAGCCGAAATTCTTTATGTATTCAAGCCTTACTTTATCCTTGAAATCGGGGTCGGCAATTTTTTCGTCGATTTTAGATTTGATTTCGGGGTAAAGGTCATTACCGTTTTTGTCTTTTATTTCAAGGAGCCAGGCCATGTGGTTTATGCCGGCGATAAGCTCTTTTCTGCCCTCAAGCTTGTCTTCCATGCCGAGCTCATTGAGCAGACCGCTTGAGCAGGACTGAACCGAATGGCACAGACCTACGGTCTTGATGCCCGTGTATCTCTGCATATAGCCCGAAAGCATTGCCATGGGATTGGTGTAATTGAGGAAAAGTGCGTCGGGGCATACCTCTTCCATATCCTTTGCAAAATCTTCAAGCACGGGAATGGTGCGCAGAGCACGCATTATGCCGCCGATACCGAGAGTGTCGGCTATGGTCTGACGAAGACCGTATTTCTTGGGTACTTCAAAGTCAATAATGGTGCAGGGGTCATAAAGGCCGACCTGAATGGCGTCAACAACAAAGCTTGCGCCTCTGAGTGCATCCTTGCGGTTTTCAACGCCGAGATAGCATTCGATTTTGCCGTAGCCGCCTTTTGCCTTGCGCATTGCTTCAAGAATTACTCTGCTCTGTTCAAGTCTTTCCCCGTCAATG
>JAZUJJ010000047.1:0-3107 GCA_045642725.1 Acutalibacteraceae bacterium | reverse complement strand
AAGAACGGTCACATATATTATCGGATAGATATCTTCGTCTCTGATGCACTCAAAGAGCGTTTTAAGCTGCTTCTCGTTGTAGTATGTAACATCGCGCTTTACCGATTTGGGCAGAGTGATAAATTCGGTGGGATTCGATGTGATCAGACCGTCTCTTCTCGCCTCCTTGCAGACGAGGCCGAGAACGATTTTTATCCTTTTAAGGGATGTTCTTGAAAGCTCCGATTTGCCCTTTTTGTTGTTGCCGTTCACACGCTCATAGTCGATGAATTCCTGAAGCAAATCGGGAGTGATGTCTTCAACAAGCGTCTTCTTTGATTTGAAATAAGGAATAATGTGCTTGTTGCAGATGCTTTCATATCCCTGATAGGTGTTTTCCTCAAGACGGTCACGCTGTCTGCTGACCTTCATCCACTTCTCAACATACTCCCACAAAAGAGTGCCGCCGGGATTGCCGGAGAATTCTAGCTGATATGCTTCATCGGTCACAACGGAAGGCTCGGCTTCGGGAGCCGCTTCCTTACCGGGATTTTCAAGCTCAAAAAGAATATCCTGAAGCTTCTGCTCGGCTTTCCTTTTGTTGTTCTTTACATCATACCCGGTCGAAATCCACTTTTGCTTAGGTTTATTATTGCTGTCTTTGAATCTGATTACGGCATAGAATTTGCCGTTTTTAATTTGAAGGCTGCCTGTCATGATATACTCCTTTCTGTGCCGCCCTCATTGATGTGCAATGAGATTATGGCACACTTTTTTATTTTACGCAAGGTTGGCGACAATGTAATTCAGAACGCAGGCTTTCGGAATTCTGATTATCCTGCCAAGCTTAAGGCTGTCATAGTCTCCTCGGCGTACCATACGGTAAACCGTTTCTTTGCTGACATTCATTATGTCGGCAACCTGTTCCGGAGAAAGCATGTTGGGGAATTCATCAAACATCGTTTCATAAATCTGTTTCTGTGTCATATTCAATCATCCTTTCATATGTTTACTATTCAAAACCAAAAGAGTGGGTCGGAGCCGAGGTTCCGGCACATTGTTTTTGACTTTGAATACAAGAATCCGAAAACAGAACCTGGTTTCGGAATAATTGATTAAATGAGTTCATCTCCTGCAAAGTTGCATTTAGTATAACGATATTCGGAAGGGAATTCATTCCACAACGAAGTATCTGAAAATGTATTTCGACAATCTGCTTCTCGGTACAAACCACGAGCTGAAAAACAGATTTTTACACATTGATTATGTGGATGAAAGTAATCCCCAAAGTGCCACCTCTGATATCCCAAAGTGCCAAAATGACACTTTGGAGTGTTCTTTAGAAGAATTGGCAGTGCTTAATCTCATAAGGTCAAACTCCAATATTAAGCAGCAGGAACTTGCAGATGCAACAGGGAAATCGCTGAGAAGCATAAAACGAATCATGAAATCACTGCAAGACAAAAACTATATTTACAGAGAAAACGGCAAACGTTACGGTGAGTGGAAAATTCTTATCTGACTTTGCCTGAATCAAAACCAAAAGAGTGGGTCGGAGCCGAAGTTCCGGCCCATTGTTTTTGATTTTGAATACAAGAATCCGAAAAACAGAACCTGATTTCGGAATTTTTAATTATATGGATTAGCCGTTTGTATCTTTGCTCCCTCCGTGTTGTGCATTTTTACGCTCGGACTTTCACCCCCCGATTCACTTACGGGGCCTCTCACCTGACGACCTGCGACGGTTTTATCACGCTCGGATCATCACCGGTGGGGAGTAGCTCTATGCCGCCGTCATTGCCAAACAGTTGCAAACTGTCTTTTACGAACACGGATTTATCGCTCGCTCATCAGAGGTCATGGCGCTCCGCTCGGTCGGGCTTAAGCAAACATAGTTGTTAAAGGAAGATACTATTCAGTTGTTTTATATTGCAATTCTTCAGAGAATTGAATAACGTGGTTTTTTCATTTGCAATAAACTAATTATACATATTGAACTACGCAAAACCTGCGGGTTTTATTCAAAGTTTCTTATAAAAATTGTGGCTGAATTTTTTCTTTTTTTAAAAAGATCTGACAGAATTGTACAAATTACAAAGCAGAAAAGTCATTGAGAATGGAAACAAATGCGGCCTTATCAGTCTTTGATGTTCTGACTGAGCTGATATATTTTTTAAGAACTCTCAACTGTTCTTCGCTGAGGTGCTTCTTTTCGTATTTCCAATCGCTGTTAACATGAATTCCGCCGTTGTTTCCTTTTGTCGTATAGATCGGATATTCCAAAGAAAGAAGCTCGATATCTCTTTTGATTGTTGTTCTGCTCACATTGAATCTGTTTGATAGGTATTCTGACGTTGTGGTTCTTTTACCGGAAAGTACTTCAAGAATTGCAGCTCTTCGCTCAGAAGCGTTCATTGAAGCACCTCCAATATTCAGTTTTACCTGATCCTAATAGAATTTTAACAGCCAAATGGACCAAAAATGTTGCCATTAGAAATGAAAATTTTTCAGTTGTAAGGAATGTCATAATCCGTTGAATATCAACGGGTTTCGGATGCGGGAAAGAATGGATTTCCAGAGAACCGGTTATTTTTTTGTCGAAAAAGCAGTCTTTCACTTTGTTTTCCTTTCCGCTTGAAGGAACAACGGTGGAAAAGCAAAAGAAAAGTAAATTGGATATATGCCGACCTTATAGAACCTGAAAATGGGCATGACAAAGCAAGGCGGAATACATTCGATTTTTCAAAAGCATCAACAGCTCTTGATTTCTCTTATGCAATCCCACCGCTTGTATGGCCATCTCCAAGCAATGAAGATTTAGATTTTTAAGCTTTTCGCTTATACCAACATTCTCTTTGCCGAGAGTGCTGGTATAAAAGAAAAGACGGCCAGGGTGTAATTATCCCGTTAAAAACGAGATTAAAAACACATCCTGGCCGTCTAGCAGCTCGCAGAACTAAGTTCTGAGGAGTTTCATTTTTAGGAATGCGAAGTAAAAACTAAGTTTTATCAGATCCTTTCCGAGTTATGAAAAATCATATTTAAGATTTAGTGTTATATTGATTTGATAATATGCTTTGCAACGCCCTGGCAGGAGAAGAAATCAACAAGTATTCTTTTGCCGGGGT
>JAZUJJ010000046.1:0-5542 GCA_045642725.1 Acutalibacteraceae bacterium | reverse complement strand
GATGAGACTATTGTTGATATCGGAACAGATGGTGGCGCTGCTATAGAGGTGTATGCAAACGAAAAGGATGCAAATGATAGGAATGCTTATCTTGCTCAGTTCGATGGCGGTGTATTGTCATCAGGTGCTCACACAGTTGTTGGAACTGTTGTTGTAAGAACATCAACTTTGCTAACAGCAAGTCAACAGAATGATCTTTCAGAAACAATAATCAATAACTTGATAGAATTAAGATAAAAAATGAAGGATGTCCCGCAAGGGACATCCTTTTCTTGTTGGGATAGCATTCTTATTAAGCTAACCATGTTTCTTCATCTGTTGGAATATCTTTCTTATCAATTGCTGGGTTAAGAGCAATCGTCTGTTCTTCACTAAATACAAGTTCCCAAGCTTCCATTTGTGCTTTGCCACCGTTTACTTCGTTAAGTTCTTTATCTTTAAGTTCTGCCATTGTTTTGTCCTCCTTGTAGTATGATTTGTCTTACATCTCTTTATACGAACATTTTGAAGAAATGGCTAATAAAGTTTATATAAAAAAACAACAGATCTTCCATGGTGATTTCACCATCCATTAAACGTTTGAGCGGCTCGGTGTCAAGCTTAAAAGATACAAATAAAATCCCAGTTTGCAAATTACTGCAAACTGGGATTGTTTTGTTTAGTGATTTACACCATCATTTCGTCTTTATTTTTTTGAATCATTGGGTCAACGCTCTTTTTCTTTTTCATAATGATGAGAACTGCAGCGGTTATCAAAACAATAGCCGTAAAAATAATTATCAGGATAAGACTTCCTCCAGCGAAAATGCTTGCAATGGCAGTACTGCCGCCGTATACACAGCCGTCAAGCTTCACTGAACATTCGCTGTCTTTTACGGCAAGCATCTGATCACGTGCTTTAGGCGAAATAATTATTCCGTAGTTTTCACTGCCTGTTAAATCAACACTTTTGTTATGTGCCGATTCTCCGACGATACCGCCTGCCAGATATTTACCTTTGACGTTTCCGCGATTGATACAATGTTTTAAACTGTGGTTTACGGCTTTTTGGGAACTATTATTGTATAAATAACAAGCAATTCCGCCACCATCACTATTAGGTGAATTAATTACACCTTCGTTCACACAGTTGTCCAATATCATGACACCATTAACACAATGAGCGAGAATACCGGCGGTGTAAGCCCCACCTGTAATGTTTCCGCTGTTTGAATTAGATGATAAATTGCAGTCGGCGTTTTGATTAAGGGCGATGATACCAGCTGTCCTGTAGCTGCCGGTAATATTGCCCGAATTCTTGTTTTTGTTAATCTTGGTGGAAGCTGAGTAATTCATTCCGATTATACCACCTGCATTCTGGCCAGAAATGTCACCCGAATTCTCGCAGTCGCTAATCGATGTCCCGACAGAAAAATTCGTCCAGGCAACCATACCTCCGCTCTCGGATTCACCTGTAACATTACCGGAATTTTTGCATTTTGAAAAGTCCAATTTACCCCCGTTTGTATATCCGATGAAACCGCCGGCAATGTACCCGTTCATTTCTCCCGTGTTTTCGCAATTTGTAAATGCGCATCCGTTTTGGGACCTACCAACCATACCGCCGACATAACATGACAATTTGTTTGTATTATTCACTCCGGTTACATTTGTGCGGTTGATACAGTCGCTGAACTTTATGTATCCTTCCGCATAGCCGACAAAACCGCCTACACCTTCTTTTCCGTTCACAGAACCGCTGTTAATGCGGATATTTGTGAATGTGACCTTATCGGAAGTGGTATCTTTCAATACCTTGCCCGTAACGACTCCCACATAATTGCGGTCAGGAGCATTTATATTCACATCTTCGAAAATCAAATTTTTAATATTTGCGCCCGAACCCAGCGAGCGGAACAGACCCGCGCCGAACGAGTCTCCGGAATCGCTGAATCCTTTGATTGTATGGCCGTTTCCGTTGAAAGTGCCTCTGAAGCCTTTATTGTAGTATGTTTCTTTTAAGCCTGCCCAGAGTGCCTTATAGGAAGTGCTCGATAAATCTATATCGCAGTTCAGATTGATTGTTGTTTTGAAATAACTCGCTCCGTTTGCAACGGAAAGAATGAAAGATTCAAACTCAACTTCATTATTGATTTCCAGAGCGGCAGGTGCAAAAAAGTATAAGATAGAGCCGTCTTCTTTGTTTTTCGAACTGTCTTCACTGTCAAAGTAATAATACTGACTGTCTTCATATTTCTTAATGCTTGTATATAACGCACCGTTTGACAGATAATAACCGTTATCAGCGGCCATATCGTAACCGCTGACCCGAAGATCCGCCGTTTTACCTTTTGAAACAGAGGCTGAAGAGCTATATGCTAACATACGGGGCTTTTCCAATTCGGAAAGAGTAGGAGCTGTGAATTGGAAGCCGTAATAAGTTAACAAATCCAACAGTGTCTTTTCGGTGGTGGCCTTTGTATTGCCGCCGGAAAGGTCAACAAACAGTCGGTTTTGATTGGCGAGAATATGTTCCGTAAGATTCTTTATTTCATCAGCAGAAAGAGAGGATTCAATATAGGCGTTAATTGTATTGTTTGCAAACTCGGCTCCTTCGGTGCCGGATGTGATCTCACTGCACGGATGATACACAGCCATATGGCTTTTCAAAGGGAAGAATTCCACCTGAATATCGTTATTAGTAAATGTGCAGCTTCTGATATAGTCAAACCAGCGGTTTTCCACCATATCGTTATATTCCGCCGCAATGCTGTCCGCTTCGCCGAAGTATTTGTTATGAAGCGCAGGGAAACTGCTGTTTCCGGAAATGAGGTTTTTCCAGATTTTTTGATTTCCTTTATCTCTGTAATTGGACTTCAGACCGAATTCGACAAGGGCTGCAACATCTTCATCATAATTTTTGGAGCCTTCTTCGGTTGCCGCCTTGACCGCACTGTAATTATCGGCGATATACACCTTGCATTCCGCAACAACAGTCAACATCTTATAGGCAGATGACAATGTGCCGGAAACCTGATTAAGGTAGCTTGCTACTCTCATGGCAGCTTCTCCGCCCAGAACGGAATTATTGCAGCTTGCAAGAAAAACATCCTCAAAGAGCCCGTGGGGATTTCCCAATGTAATCTGGCTTCCGTCCAGATACTTTGAAAGTGTCAATACCATATTGACATAATCGTTGGTAGCGTTGCTGTTGAAAGTCTCAATGAACTCGGCAACTCTGAGCGTTTTATATAATTCCGATGTGCAATACTCCGGATCCGACTCCAAAGACTCAAGATCGCTTTCATAAAGAATTGCCATGTCATTGTACATTCTTTCGGTAATATAAGCAATGGATGTCAATTCGGAATTAAATGAATCAAGAGTCATACCGAATTTAGACTCAAATAATTCGTTGATAATTGTGCGGGTTGACTTATCGAGCTGGTTGGAAAGAATGTTGATACTCTGCTGAATCTCTTTTAATTCATTCTGAACAGCATCCAGCTTTTCATCGATCTCTTCCAGCGCTTCTATGATCTCATCCAGTTTTTCGTTGACAAGATCAAGCTGCTCAAGAATTTCGGCTGAATCACTCTTGATTCCTAAAATTTTACCCAAAACGGGACCGAGCAGCGGTGCGACTGTCGATCCGCCGGGAATGGTTGAGATTCCTTTCAGGATAATGGCATTTCCGGCCTGCCTGATTGTTTGATCCGGAAAAGATTGTGCCTGAACCGGCAACACACTGACAAATGATGTCAACATAACTATTAAGGATAAAAAAATGCTTAAAACACGTTTTTTCATAGTTTTTTGCACCTTTCTATAAGCAAAAATTATTGTTTATAATGATTTCATTTTGGTCCGGAATTAAAAACAGACTGTTTTATATTTTCGGTCGGCTTTTTTCTTTTTATGTATAGCAAAAACGGTATGAATGTCGCAACAGGAAGCAATATTCCCAGGATAGGATAATCAGACTGAACCATCATATTATAAATAGAGTGATAGATTATGGAGGTTGAGAGTGCCGCTACCGTGCCTGCATAGGATAATTTTCGGCTTGAACTTGCGAATGTCATTGAAAAACCCACTGCCAATGTACTGACACCGTGCATCATACCGGCACCGATTCCCCTTGAAACGATTTCCAACGAATGAAGATTGCCCGAAGACTCAAACAGAAGGCAAATATTTTCCATCGTTGCGAAACCGACACCGACCATAATGGCTGCTTCCAGAAGAAATTGCGGTTTCGGCTTAAAGACAAAAGCAATAAATATAACCGGCAATGCTTTCAGTATTTCCTCCACAATCGGCGTGACATTGACTGTCAGAAACCAGATAGTATAATCGGTTTCCGATAAAAACAAACCGTTGATTTCTCCTGCAAACATACACATAAAGATTCCCGCAAACAGAAATCCCAGAATCTGCCGTGATTTTCCTTCAAATATAAAAAGCATCATCGAAAGAGGTGCGGCAAGGCAAACAAAAAGCATCAGATTAGTGTTTTCCATTTGTCTGCCCCCTTTCTGCATAGTATCATCAGTCCGAATAGCATAACAGATACCAGTAAATCATAACATTCTATTACCGTTTTCGGTAAATAAAGAAGTGAAACGGGATATACAAAATTAGCGCCATAAAACACTAGTAAGAGAATATTGATACTTTTTGTGATTTCCAAAAAGCCCATGGAATCTTTCGGCAACAGCAAATGTTTCAAGCTGAAATATGAACCGAATATTGCCGGTGAAATACTTAAGAAACCTATAACTTTTTCAGCTGTTGTCATCTTATCACCGGATAAAAGCCAATACGCACAGTAAATAATTACAAGTAATAAAGGAGCAAAATAAGACAGTACTTTCGATTTCTTGTTATTCCATTCATCAACAAGCTTATCGAATTCATTCGCATTAGTTGAAAGCATGAAGCAAAGGCAACCGAAAATCCCAACCAAACGAGCAGTTACGGGATTGTCATATACACCGTTCGCCAGAAAGAAATAAACAATATACCATAGCTCTTCCAGTGTATAGCAAGCCACTGCGAATACAAATAACTTAAAATATTGCGGCACATTTTTTCTTAAAATTTGTAATGCACCATAACCGAAAGCGACCGCAGAAAACGCAAAAGCCGAGACTTCTAAAATCTTATCCAATTTGATTTCCTCTTTCATTTCCAGTCTTGTTCAGTTGAACGATTACAACAAACAGATTTCTACCATTTCACAAAACAATCCAATTATATTATATATTATCTTTAAAAAAGATGCTAGGTGAAAACCTAGCATCTTTTTCCTTGTTAAACTATTACGTATTTCTCGTCGGTTTGTTTTTCTGGCATTCCACCAAGAACAGGATTACTATTTCCTACAACTTCTTTTTCATACTTTTCTGGGTCTGTTTTGCCACCTACTACTTCGTTTAAATCTTTTTCATTCAACTCTGACATAATAATTATCTCCTTTAAATATCAAATAGTATTCTTATTAACCTAACCATGTTTCTTCATCTGTTGGAATATCTTTATTATCAATTGCTGGGTTAAG
>JAZUJJ010000045.1:0-18534 GCA_045642725.1 Acutalibacteraceae bacterium | reverse complement strand
TGTACTTGAAGTACTCTCAAATTAATTTTCAAGGGTTTTTTCTTGTTACTTTCGTCGTTGTTTAATTTTCAAGGTGCGCTGCTCTCTTGCGAGTGCTCGACTAATATATCACATCATTCTCCCCTTGTCAAGAACTTTTTTACCCATTTTCTACCTTTTTATTCCCTTTTTATCAACTATTCCGTGTGTGTCTTTTTTCGGCACTATTGATTTTCAAATTTGCTTCCTATATAATATGATTACATTATTACTAATCGGGAGGCTATTATGAAACGATTTCTGAGCATTTTCATTGCTGCCGTAATTGCTTTTTCATTCTGTATTATCGGTTATTCCGAATCGGAACCTGCCAATGAACTGAAATTCAATGACGGCAAATTCACCATTCTTCACATTACCGACACCCAGGATGACCAATACCCTGCCTATGATTTACCCAACTTCCTCAGGCTCGCCATTGAGCAGACGAAGCCCGACCTTGTGGTTATCACCGGCGACCTTGTTGAAGACAGCCGCGGAGCCGACAAGGGTATTGATGCAGAGGACACCCGCGAGGGCGTATGTGTTTACGACGAGAACGACAATCTGAATTACGAAGCGACCCTTAAAAATACCGAAGCTGCCGCCGATGCCGTTCTTTCGGTTATCAACGACGCAAAGATTCCTTTTGTCAACACACAGGGCAACAATGATTATGCCAGCGAAATCAAAAATGAAGACTGGCTTAAGATTTACTCAAAATATGAATACAGTCTTACTCGCGATATGAGCGAAGGCAAGGAAGACCGCATTGACTTCAACACCGAAATCAAAGACAGAAACGGTAAAACCGTTTTCAATATCTGGTGCATGGATACAGGCAAAAAAGGCGTTACCGATGAACAGATAAAATGGTATAAAGGAAAGAGCAATGAATTAAAAGAAGCAAACGGCGGCAAGCCCGTTCCCTCTTTCGTATTCCAGCACATTTATACCGATGACATAGGCAATCTTATGAAGCCCGTTCCCATCTGGGAAGACGGCGCCATGGTAAAGGATATTTTCTTCTACCGCCTTAACAGAGAAATCGCAAGCGGAAATGCGGTTGAGGTTTCGGTTGCTCCCGGTAAAACCTCAAAGCAATTCAGAGCATGGAAAAAGCAGGGCGATGTTCTCGGCGCCTATTTCGGCCACGAGCACTATGAGGGCTACTGCGGCACATACAAAGGAATTGAACTCGGCTTCACCTACGGAGCGGAATTTGCAAAGCAAGGCCCCTACGGAGTAAGAGTTCTGACACTCCATGAAAACGATATTGAAAACTACGATAACGAAGTTCTTGTTTACACGGGAAGCGTGCTGACAAACGACGCCGCTTTTGTTCCTCTTGTTGAAGACACTTTACCCACTTACAATTCAACCGCAGAGCGCATAAAGGCATATTTCAACAACTTCAGAACAAATTTTGTCATTATGCTTAAAGAAATATTCGACTGATAAACAGATACATAATAAAACACCACCGTTCGGAGTAACAAATTATGGATAAAATAAAAATCGGTATATTCGGCGCCTGGCGAGGCAACACATACATAGACCTGATGCTTGAGGAGCCTCAGATAGAAATCGTTGCTATATGTGACAAAAACATTGATAACCTTAACGCTTCCGACAATCAGAAGCTTAAGGACACGGCTATGTTCAAGGACTTTGATTCTTTTCTTGCCGAAGGGAAGAAGCTGGGAATGAACGCCGTTTTCCTTGCAAATTATTTTCATCAGCACGCTCCGTTTGCCATAAAGGCCATGGAGGCCGGCATGAATGTCGTGAGCGAATGCACCTCTGCATCAACCCTTAAGGAATGTGTTGAGCTTGTTGAGGCCGTAGAACGCACAGGCAAAAAATACATGCTTGCCGAGAACTATCCTTTTACGAATTTCAACCTGAAAATGAGCCGCATTATTGAAGAAGGCACTCTCGGCTCACTGCTTTACGCCGAAGGTGAATACAACCATTCCGGCGATAATGAATATCTCAAGGAGCTGACACCCGGCGCATATCATTGGCGTGCGTGGATGCCCCGCACCTATTATATAACCCACGCCATGGGTCCGCTGATGTATATGACAAAAACCATGCCGAAATATGTCTCTGCCCGTGCAGTTCATTCAGACCTGCTGTATGAACTGAAGGACTGGCGTCACAACTATGACGGAGCCGCCATTATGTTCTGTGAAATGAGCAACGGCATGATTGCCCGCTTTACCGGATGCACCGCCATGGCAAGTGATTACAGCCGTTTCCGTGTTGCCGGTGACCTTGCCAGCATTGAGGGCGGCCACAACATCCCCGACGAGCAAATCAGACTGTTCCATTTTGAGCACACCACACCCGAGGGCGAAGAAAGCTGCCGCCTGCTGCCCTCCGATATTGAAGATAATGAGCGAGCCGCATCCGCCGGCCACGGAGGCAGCGACTATCGTATAGTTCAGATTCTGATTGATTATTTCATCAATGACAAGGCTCCGTTTTTTGATGTTTATGCAGGCACAGCCATGTCGGCAACCGCAATACTCGCCTGGAGAAGCTGTCTTAATCACGGTGAAAATTTCAAAGTTCCCGATTTCCGTAATCCCGAAGAGCGCGAAGCCTTCCGTAACGATGATCTGACTCCGTTCCCCGACGAAAACGGTAAAGGCGCAACATTACCCCCTGCATTGCCTTTTGAAGAAAAATAAACCGAATAAAATCAAGGCGGATACCGAAGCTGCTTGAAGCAACCGGTATCCGCCTGTTTTTATAAATACCTTTGATAGTGTAAATCCTTACGAAATGATATAAAGAATAATAATCCGAACGCTTCGCCTGTCTTGATAAGCGGGTTCGGATTATCATAAAATGGTCGGAGTGCAGAGATTCGAACTCTGGGCCTTGTGGTCCCAAACCACACGCGCTACCACCTGCGCTACACCCCGAAATTATTAAGTTATAAATTGAGGGGCGTAGCGCTGCGCATATTACGAGCGAAGCGAGTAACAAGGTTCTGATGCAGAATGCATCAGGTTCTTACACCCCGAAATTTCTGATATCTTACACAGTACCCCTATTTTATGACAAAAAAGCGGATATGTCAACAAAATTTTAATGTTCCGGAAATCGGCAGGGCAATCAATTCATATTTCGATAAACGGACTTGCGGATGTTCTTTTTCCGTATATTTCTTCAAGCTCCGTGATTATTTCCGACTTGTTTCTGATAAAACCGTCACGATGACTCACAAGCAAAAACCGTGCTTCAAGTTTTTTCAGCCTGTCAATTTCTTCTTTTAGCAGCTGGGAATTATAAATCAGCTTTCCGTCCTTAACCTTGCCGTAAAGGGCATCGCCCGCAAAAGCGTATTCCCCGACCTCAAGGCCGACGCAGCCCTTTGAGTGACTTGACAGCAAAGAGAAAATATGCAATTCACCTATATATAAATCATTTTCCGCAATTATTCCTCTGTTTATATGCCGGAATGTTTCCCGTGATGAATAGACCTCTTTTACATTTATCCTGTCAAGGCTGCCGATATGGTCTGCATGAAAATGTGAAAGAACAACATTATAACTTTCATTAAGCTCTTCTGCAGTTCTGATGTCATTGCCCACATCAAAAAGCCATATTTCCCCTTCACTTCTGATTATGCCTATGTCGGCAAACAGCGGAGAGGATGTATGTTCAATATAGCTTATTTTATCGTTTATGATTATTTCTTTCATTCTCTTTTATAAAACAAGCAATTCCGGAACATCTGATTCGCTTTGTTATTCCGGAATTGCCTTTTTGTTTTAATTTTCGTTCTGCACCCGGCAGTCTGATTTTATTCTGTTCTCAAAGCCACAACAGGATCCTTGCGTGATGCAATTCCCGAGGGAATAAGACCTGCGATAAAGGTGAGGAACATACTGATGATAACAAGAGCAATACCGCCGGAAACGGGAAGCTGTGCCACATGAGGCAAGCCGGTCAGATGCTCGATTATCATATTTATCGGTATTATCAGCAGCAGGGTCGCCCCTATGCCCAAGGCACCCGAAACAAATCCCACAATCAATGTTTCGGCGTTGAATACTCTTGAAATATCTCTCTTTGAAGCACCGATTGCACGAAGAATACCGATTTCTTTCGTTCTTTCAAGAACCGAAATATAAGTAATAATTCCTATCATTATTGAAGAAACAACCAGTGAAATTGCAACGAAAGCAATAAGAACATAGGAAACTATGTTGATGATCTTAGTAACGGATTTAAGGAGAAGACCGATATAATCGGTGTATTTAATCTCTTTATCTTCGTCATTGGATGCGTTGTAATTCTTGATTATTTCGGAAATGGCATCCTTTGCCTCAAAGTCAATGGGATAAATGTTTATCTGTGTGGGTGATGAAAGGTCGCCGCAGCCGAGTATGCTGAGGGCGTCATTATAGCTCTTTGCAAAGGGTTCCGGTTCCGGCTCGGGTTCGGGCTCCGGCTCAGGCTCTGCGGGTGTTTCTTCCGCACCGGGCTCGGCGGGAGTTTCTTCGGCTCCGGGTTCCGTACCGGGCATGGCACCCATCTGACCCGTTGCAATGGCATTGAGCATTTTCAGCTTGGTATTCTTATCCATAAGTCCGAGATAGGTATATGCCTGCTCACCGGAAATGGTACCCATACCTTCGATTTCCTGCCCTGCGAGAATTTTGTCAAGATAGCCGATAAGCTCTCTTCTTTCGCTGCCGGAAAGCATGGGCTTGAGCATAAGCTCAACCATTCTCTTCATCTCTGCGGCTTCATCACCGGAGAAATTCTTGTCAATGGCGGCGTAAATATCTTCCTGGCTTGCTGACGGAAGGGATGAGAAATCAAAGCCGGGGGTGTTTGCCGTAAACTTTGTCTTCGGCTTGGCCGAAGCAGTATCAAGATTTGAAACAACGGGTTTCTTAAAGCCCTCGGCAGAGGTGCCCTTTGCCTTTGCTTTTGTTGTTTCTTCCTTAACCTTTTTATCCTCTTTCTTTACTTCCTTTTCGTCTTTCTTATCTTCTTCTTTTGCAAAGGGAAGTCCGGTGAAAACATCGGTGTCGGGGTCAGCTTTCTGCTTCTTTACGATTTCACATTCGTTTGTGGAATTTACAACATATTCGGTAAGGCCGACGGTGTAACCGATAGCTCCCATGGTGTTTACCATAACGGAATCGTCACCGGGGCGGATAATACCGACCACCGTAAGGTCTTCGGATTTATCTACAAGATTCTTGACGAAATAATCATCGCCGTGCATATCTTCCCACTGCTTTGATTCGTCGTTGTAGCTGAAATATTCGGGTTCGAGTATAAGCTTGAATTTGAGACCGATGATCTCATCATATTCCATAACCATCTGCTCGGATTTGAATTCCTCGCCGGAGGTCATGGCTGAGAAAGCCTTCATAATATCGGCTGTTGAAACGAGGCCGAGGCCTTGAAGCGTCATAATGTTGACTTCGTTGTTTTTGTCGATAATGAGAACGACTTCGTTATATTTTTCGGGCCATTTACCCTTAACAAGGTCATACTGGTCTTTAAGAATGTCTTCGTTGTCAATAAGCTCCTGCCATGAATTATAGTAGGAAGCATAGGTTTCCATTGTGGAAGCATCAATGTTGAGACCGCCGAGGTCAAAGTTGCCCATCATGCCTTCCATCATACCGATAACGGGGCTTGGGTAAACCTGATTTACGCCGTCTTCCGTTCCTGCGGCATATATATTCATGTCGCCTGCGTACTTATACTGAATGGAGCTTACTTTGTCTTTGATGCCGCTTTCGTCGCTTTCAAGGAACTCTTTGAAGGATTTAAGGTCATTGCTCCAGAGCTCGGCAGAGAAGGAATCTGCCAGGGATGATGCCATGGAGTTTGAATAAACCTTATCAAGTCCGTGAGAAATTTCCGGAACCGACATATTGGAGCCGGAAAGTGAAGAAAGCATGGCATTCATATCCATGGTGGATTTTTCTACGGTCATCGGATATGAAGTCAGCGTTTCGCGCTGAATTGAATCTATATAGAGCTGGAAACCGTTTGACAGAGAAAGAATCAGTGCAATGCCGATAATGCCTATACTGCCTGCAAATGAGGTCAGGAAGGTACGCATTTTCTTTGTCAGCAGGTTGTTGAGTGAAAGAGAAAGGGCGGTGAAGAAGGACATTGAGGGCTTCTTTGCGGCTTTCTTTTTGCTTTCTTTGACAGGCTTTTCCTCTTTGATTTCTTCCTCGTAAGGAGCGCTGTCATCAATTATTTTACCGTCAAGCAGGCGGATAATTCTTGTGGAATATTCCTCTGCAAGCTCCGGGTTATGAGTAACCATAATGACAAGCTTTGTTTCGCTTATCTCACGGAGTATATCCATAACCTGAACGCTGGTTTCGGAGTCAAGAGCACCCGTAGGTTCGTCGGCAAGAAGTATTTCGGGGTCATTTACAAGAGCTCTTGCAATGGCAACTCTCTGCATCTGACCGCCGGAAAGCTGATTGGGCTTTTTGTTGAGCTGGTCACCGAGGCCGACTTTTTCAAGGGCCTCCTTCGCTCTCTTTTTGCGTTCACCCTTTGAAACGCCGGAAAGAGTAAGAGCAAGCTCAACATTGGCAAGAACTGTCTGATGAGGAATCAGATTATAGCTCTGAAAAACAAATCCTACGGAATGATTACGGTAAGCATCCCAGTCGGAATCCTTGAAATCCTTGGTGGATTTGCCTTTGATAATAAGGTCACCGGTGGTGTATTGATCAAGACCGCCGATAATATTGAGAAGTGTGGTTTTACCGCAGCCGGAGTGACCGAGAATCGAAACAAATTCACTCTCACGGAATTCTACATTTACTCCTTTTAATGCGGTTACGGAAGTATCCCCGGTGGGGTACTCTTTTACGATGTCAACAAGCTTGAGCATTATGGACCTCCTTTTTTCCCAATTCTAATCCATTTTAACTTATACATCGGAATTTTAACATATATTTGTGAACATTTCTACTTTTTTATCAGGCAAATTCAAAGTTTTGTATGGATAAAGCTTAGTCAACTTCAACAAAAAAACGAGTGTATTATTTACGCCCCGGGAACAGAATATGCTTGAAATAAAAATATTATAATGTATAATAAATTTAATAAGGGCAAAATGCCCTAAAAAAGGAGAGATAATCATGAGTGAAAAAATTAAAGTCGGTATTATCGGCTGCGGCGGAATTGCAAACGGAAAGCACCTTCCCGCTCTTTCAAGAAACAATCTTGTTGAGATAGTTGCTTTCTGCGACATCATTGTTGAACGCGCCGAAAAAGCAAAGGAAAAATACGGTACGGAAGATGCAAGAGTTTATGAGGATTACAAAGAGCTTCTCGCAAAGGAGAAGGATATTGTTGCCGTTCATGTCTGCACCCCCAACCGTTCACACTCATTTATCACAATAGATGCTCTTGAGGCAGGCAAGCATGTTATGTGCGAAAAGCCCATGGCAAAGACTTATGCCGAGGCAAAAGCAATGTATGAAGCTTCTGTCAGAACAGGCAAAAAGCTCACAATCGGCTATCAGAGCCGCTGGAGAGGCGATTCTCAGTATCTTAAGACCTGCTGTGAAAACGGCGAGCTCGGCGATATTTACTACGGCAGAGCCATTGCTCTGAGAAGAAGAGCTGTTCCCACCTGGGGCGTTTTCCTTAACGAATATGAGCAGGGCGGTGGTCCCCTTATCGACATCGGAACTCACGCTCTTGACCTCACTCTCTGGATGATGAACAACTACAAGCCCAAATTCTGCGTAGGCACAAAATACAAGAAGCTCGGTGATGCCAACGGCACCGCAAACGCCTGGGGTGACTGGGATCCCGAAAAATATACCGTTGAAGATTCCGCTTTCGGTTTCGTTGTTATGGAAAACGGCGCAACTATCAGCGTTGAGTCAAGCTGGGCTCTCAACATAGCAGACCCCAGAGAAGCCATCACTCTCGTTTGCGGCGACAAGGGCGGCGCAGATATGCTTGACGGTCTTCGCATCAACTATGTAAAGAACAACAGACAGGTTATCGAAAAGCCCTCATTCGACTGCGGCGGCGTTGCTTTCTTTGACGGTGCCAGCGACAGAGCCGAGGACCTTGAAAACAGAGCATTTTACGATGCCATCATAAACGATAAAGAAGTTTACACCAAGCCCGAACAGGCCATGGTCGTTACTCAGATTCTTGAAGGCATTTATAAATCCGCCGAGAGCGGCAAGCCCTACTACTTCAACGAAGAGGAATAAGGTGAAAATATGAAAATTGCTGTTCAGGTTTATTCCGTAAGGGATGCGATAAAGGACACCGATACCCTGCTTAAGGCCCTTGAAAAAATCAAGGAGATCGGTTATGACGGCGTTGAATTTGCCGGCTATTTCGGAACTGACGCAAAAACGATAAAGGCAAAGCTCGATGAGCTCGGTCTTGTCTGCGTCGGCGGCCATATCGGTCTTGACAATTTTGAAAAAGACAACCTTGAAGCCACCATTGATTTTCAGAATGAGCTCGGCGTTAAGGCCATCGGTGTCGGCGGTGCTCCCCACAGAACTCTTGACGAATGTGTTCACACCGGCAAGGTTCTCGGCAAGGCCAAAGAATACGCCATGAAAAAATACGGCATCACGACCTATTACCACAATCATTGTGAGGAATTCAAGCCTCTGCGCAACAAGCGCCTGCCCATAGATGTCATCGGCAGCTACTGCAGCCTTGAAATAGACACCTACTGGAGCTTCTACGCCGGCGTTGACAATTACAAGTTCCTTATCGACAACATGGACAACATTGTTCATCTTCATGTCAAGGACGGTATCGACGGCAAGCCCAAAGCTCTCGGTGAAGGCAACTGCGACATCAAAGCCGTTGTCAAGGCAGCAAAGGCCATGGAGCTTGAATGGCTCATAGTTGAAAATCACGACCCCGTTCCCACAGGCTTTGAAGACATAGCAAGAAGCCTTAAATATCTCAAATCACTTATCTGAGGAGAAAAAGAAATGAAACTTGGCGTACTTACAAATCTGCTTGCAAACCTTCCTCTTGAGGAAGCTCTCAAATATTTCAAAAAGCTCGGCATAGAAATGGTTGAAATCGGCTGCGGCGGTTACCCCGGCAACGATCACGCAAACCCCGCAGTGCTTCTCAATGACGATGCAAAGCTTGAAGAATTCAAAGCTCTTATCAAAAAGTATGATGTTCAGATAAGCGCTCTTTCCTGCCACGGCAACCCCGTTCACCCCGACAAGGCAATCGCCGCCGCTTATGACAAAGACATCAGAGACACCATTCTTCTTGCCGAAAAACTCGGCATCAGCCAGATAAACACCTTCTCCGGCTGCCCCGGTGACTGTGAGACCTCCAAATACCCCAACTGGGTCGTCTGCCCCTGGCCCGATGATTTCGGTGCCATACTCGACTGGCAGTGGAACGAAGTTCTTATCCCCTACTGGAAAGACCTTGTTGCCTTTGCAAAGGCTCACGGCGTAAACAAGATTGCTCTTGAGATGCACCCCGGCTTCTGCGTTTACAATACGGAATCTCTCCTTAAGCTCCGTGCGGCAGTCGGCCCGGAAATCGGCGCAAACTTTGACCCCAGCCACCTTATCTGGCAGGGAATCGACCCCGTTGAAAGCATCCGCGCTCTCGGCGACGCCATTTTCCATTTCCATGCAAAGGACACCAAGATTGATGCAAGAAACACTGCCGTAAACGGCGTTCTTGACACCAAATCCTACGGCGATGTTCTCAACCGTTCATGGGTATTCCGCTCCGTCGGTTACGGCAATGACTATGCCTACTGGAAAGAAATGATTTCAATGCTTCGCAAGGTCGGCTATGACTACGCTATCAGCATTGAGCATGAGGATTCCCTTATGAGCCAGAACGAAGGCCTTTCAAAGGCTGTCGCTTTCCTTAAGGAAGTCATTATCAATGAAGAAGCCGGTCAGGCCTGGTGGTTCTGATAAATTAAGTGAGTTAGGAAGTACACAGCACTATGATTAACGGAAAAATCGGCTGCGCAGTCATCGGTTACGGTGGAATGGGCGGCTGGCACACAAGAAAAATCAAAAATGAAATGGGCGAATATGCCGAGCTTGTCGGTATATATGACATAAACCCCGAAAGAGGCAAGGTTGCCGAGGAAAACGGCATTCATTCCTTTGCCACAAGAGAAGAGCTTCTCTCCGACGGGAGAATCGACCTTATCACCATTGCAACACCCAACGATTACCATAAAGAAATCGCCATTGACGCTCTTGCCCACGGCAAAAATGTCATCAGCGAAAAGCCTGTCACTCTTTCAAGCGAAGACCTTGAAGAGATGATTGCCGCTTCAAAGAAATACGGTAAGCTCTTCACCGTTCATCAGAACAGACGCTGGGATGAGGACTACCTCACCATGAAAAAAATTCTTGATGACAACACTCTCGGTAATGTTTTCAGAATCGAGTCGAGAGTTCAGGGTTCAAGAGGTGTTCCCGGTGACTGGAGAAACCAGCCCGAGCACGGCGGCGGTATGGTTTATGACTGGGGTATTCATCTTCTTGACCAGTGCCTTATGATGACCCTCCCCCGTAAGCTCAAGAGCGTATATGCCGAGCTTACCAATGTTACAAACGAAAACTGTGACGACGGCTTCAGAACGACTCTCATTTTTGATGACGGTCTTTCATTCTATGTTGAAGTCACCACAAGCAATTTCATTGAGCTTCCTCTCTGGTATATGCTCGGTGAAAACGGCTCCGCAGTTATCAACAACTGGGATTGTGACGGCGAAATCGTCATGGTTTCCGATTGGGAAAACAGAGATGCCGTTCCCATCGTTGCCGGTGCGGGCATAACCAAGACCATGGCACCGAGAACGGATGACACTATCGAGAGATACCCTCTCCCCGTTCAGAAAGCGGACTGGGGCGAGTATTACAAGAATGTTTTTGCTTATCTTAACGGCAAGCAGGATATACTTATCACTCACGACCAGCAGAGAAGACTCATCAAGCTTGTTGAAGCTATTTTTGAGTCAGGCAAAACAAACAAAGTTATTGAGTTTGAGGATATAATCTGATTATGCGCAATAATGACGACGATATAAAAATCTTTCACCCTAAAAGAAAAGACGGCGCAGGCTCGGAGCTGACGAGCCTCGCCGGAATTATGGACAAACACCGTGCCAACGGCAACAGTGCAAAGGCCTGCATTCTCGGTGAAAGGCTTGCGGATATGACTCCGGAGGAATTTTGCCCGGAGGATGCAAAAAAGCTGAAAAACAATGAGCTTCTTCAGCTTCGCTCCCTTATGGTCTTTTCCGCACAAATCGCCCTGCACAAATACCTGCCCCACACAATTCTTTCCACTCAGGCGGTAAATGCCATGTACGGAAAGCTGGAGCAAACCTCACCCGGCTTTTTTGCCAACATTTCCGACGGTTCTTCCTTCAGCTTTTACTACCTTTCCATAAGAAAAAGGGCAGACATTGACCTTGAAATAGGAAAGAATTATGCAATGCTGTGTGACAGAGACAATAACGAATATCTTATCGCTCTCGGAAAGCGGATATTCAACGAAACCGAAACAAAGGTCATTTCCCTGATTGATAATTTTGAATTCGAGTATTAAAACCAACCGGACTGCCTTATTCATCTGAATGTGACAGTCCGTGTTCGTATTTCATAAGGACGGTATAATTTACGGCTATGAGTATTCTTAAAACCATTGACAGCGGCGTTAAGCTCAACTGCGCCATTGTAAGCGACACACATATTGATATAAAGCATCCCGTGCCCGCAGTTCCCAAATATTTTATGCGTCAGGCTCTCAAGGATGCCAAAAGAAGCGAAACACCGCTTGATGCTTTTATCATCATCGGTGACACCACTTCAAGAAGCAGCAAAATCAACTGGGATATGACCGAAGCCACCTTCGCAAAAGTGAAAAATCCCGCAAAAAATATTCTCATTGCCATCGGCAACCATGACACATGGAGCGACGAGGGCAGTGAAACAGCCATTGCAAGGTACCTTGAATATACGGGCCGCATAACCGGAGTCAAGAGAGAAAAAACATATTTTTCATCAGTCATCAACGGTTATCATCTGATTTTTCTCGGCTCCGAAAGTGATGCCGGCGTCGGCGCAATCATCAGCGACGAGCAGTTAGGATGGCTTGAAGATGAAATGGAAAAAGCAGCCGCAAGCGGTCTTCCCATTCTTGTTTTCAATCATCAGAGCCTTAATCAGAAACACGGCCTGCCCCGCACCTTTGATAAGGACGAGGACCCCAACGCCGGGCCCATGGAGGGCGGTGTCGGCGAATGCTCCGATAAAATCGAAGCCATTCTCGGAAAATATAAAAAAGTTTACTTTTTCAGCGGCCATTCCCACATGGGTGTAAGCGGTGAAGGTCGTTTTAACAGAGAGGGCTACGCCAGCTTTGAAAAAAGCGGTGACCTGACCTTTATAAATCTGCCCAGCCTTGCCTGCGGCAACCACCACGGCGACCGTATGGAACTCGGTATGGGAATGCAGCTTGAAATTTATGAAGATAAAATCGTCATCCGTCCGAGAAAATACAATTCTCACAGCTTTGTGAGAAAAGTGAATATCAAAGACGGCAAACCTTATTTCGAAGAGAAACTCTAAAAACGGAAGAGGGAAAATGTCATGGGAAAACTTGATTTTTACCTTGTTACGGACACCCATTATTTTGAGCGCAGCCTCGGCTGCTCAGGCTCTTTTTATGACAACAAGATGAAGGGCGAGCAGATGTGCCTTGCGGAAAATCAGATTATCAACAGGGCACTTTTTGAAGAAATCGGTAACGACCCCGACACTCAAACCCTGCTGATTGCCGGCGACCTTTCAAAAAACGGCGAATACGAAAGCCACATTTCCTACATTGAGGATTTGAAAAAATTAAAGGCAAAGGGGAAAAGAATTTTTCTCATAACCGCTCTTCACGATTTCAATGACAAGCCCACGGGATATAAAGATGACAAAGCAATACCCGTAAAGGGCACAAAAAGAGAAGAGCTTCTTGACCTTTATTATGAATTCGGTTATTCGGATGCACTCTGCATTGATAAAGAAACCTTTTCATACACGGCTCAGCTTGCCGACGGTCTTCGCCTGCTTGCCATAAATGTTGACGGCAGAAACGGTCAGAAGGGCTGTATTGACGACGAGCTTAAGGATTGGATTTCCGCTCAGATTGATGATGCCGACGCCTGCGGCGACAAGGTGATTGCCATGGAGCATTATCCCCTGATTCCTCAGCAGCCCGTTTTCGGCCTTGTCGGTGATGCTCACCTTAAAGACTGGGAGGACAGAGCCGCTTTTCTCGCCTCAAAAGGCGTCGGGCTGATTTTTACGGGTCATATGCACGCTCAGAGCATTAAACGCTTCACGGATAAGGACGGGAACTCAATAATTGATGTTCAGACCTCCGCTTCCGTCGGCTATCCCGCAAAATACCGCAAGGTCAGCATTGACGGTGATAAGGTGGAAATCAAATCTCTTGATGTTCCCGATAGCTTCCTTGAAGACGGCACGAGAATAGACAAGCCCTATTTCATCCGTCAGTTTTCGCAGATGATTCCCAATAAGCTTGCCCGTATGCTTAAGGACGGCTCTCCGGAGCAAACGGCAATTCAGAAAATGCTTCTGAAAATGGCAAGAAACCTTACCGTAGGCAAGGTAACAAGGCTCGCCGCCTTCGGTGCAAGCAAGGAGCTCAAAGATATGAAGGTCACGGATTTTGCCGTGAAGCTTGTTTTGCCGATGTTTGCCGGCGACCCTCAGTTCACGCCGGACACTGCGGTTTATCACGACCTTGACAAGCTTTTTTCAAGGCTTTCACCCGTGCTTTCAAAGGTAAACGCAAAGCTTTCAAAAAACGGAAAAAATGTCGATGTCAGAGAGCTTGTGCTGTCATCACTTTACAACAGCGATGACCTTTCCGACAACGATTGTACATTTTCAATAGCTTCAAAAAATAATTGAGAGGGAGAAATAATTATGTCAGAGAAAAAATGGGTACAAACCTGGGGTCAGTCACATTCGGCACTTTCGCTTTTTTACTATCCTTCGGAGCAAAAAACCTACCGCCTTGTTGTAAACACGGCAATTTCCGGCGAGAAGCTCAGGCTTTCTCTTTCAAACACCTACGGTAAGAATGATGTTGTCATCGGCGGAGTTACCGCCGCAAAATGCGATGCCGACGGCGTTGTTGAGGACGGAAATTTCATCACTCTTACTTTTTCCGGCAAAAACGCTTTCACCATCGGCAAGGGCTGCAGACTTCGTTCGGATGAAATAAACCTTGACCTTAAAGCCGGGGATTATTTCTGCCTTAATATCTATGTCAAATACGGCGACCTTACAAGCGGAAACCTGCTTGACAGCGCAAAGCTCATCACGGTCAAGGGCAACTGGCTCTACACAGCCAAGGCCGATAACCAGATGAGAAAGAGAGACGATGTTATAAAGGTTGCAGGCAAGTTGCTCGGTATGCATCTGCCCAAGCCCATTCCTCTTTTTGACTCCATTGAGCTTCTCAATGACGACGGCGCAGAATCCATTGTTGTTTTCGGCGACTCAATCAGCCAGCAGGGCTTCTGGACAGGCCCCTTTGAGGAACGCATCAGAGAAGCATATCCCGGCAAATATTCCCTTATCAACAAGTCAATCATGGGCAACCGTCTGCTTCGTGACTGCTCTCCCATTTTTGTTGCAAGAGGACTTTACGGCAAAAAGGCAACCACAAGAATATATGATGATATTTACCCGTACGAAAACATTAAATATGTAATCTTTTTCATGGGCGTAAACGATATTTTTGAGTATTCGTCAATCAATGCTCTGCCCAGTGAAAAGCCCGACACAGACGCTTTGTGCGCCACAATCAAAAAGATTACCGAGGATTTGCAGAAGAGAGGAATGAAGGTCATCTTCTTCAACATTCCCGCTTTCGGCTCAGCCCCCGACTCAACCCATGAGAAAGACGGCCTGCGCAGAATCGTCAACAAATGGCTCAATGAAAATCAAAACATCTTTGACGGCTTCTTTGATATCGCCTCCGCCGCCGCAGACCCCGAGGACGATTATAAATCAAAAGCCGAATACATCGGCCCCGACAAGCTTCACCCCAACGCTTACGGCGGCAGATACCTTGCAGGTCTTGTTGACCTTGACCTTTTCAAATAAAAATAAGAAAGAAATGATGCAAATATGAGCAACCCAAGGCCCGCAAAAGCACAGCTTGATTTTCTTGACCTTGAGCTCGGCGTATTCATGCACTACGGCATAAGAACCTTTAACGAGGAGCACAGGGACTGGGATATGAAGCCCATGTCCCCCGCCTCATTCAACCCGGAGTGTCAGGATTGCAGGCAATGGATAAAGCAGCTTAAGGATATCGGCGTTAAATATACCGTTCTTACCTCAAAGCACCATGACGGCTTTGCTCTCTGGCCCTCAAAGGTAACAGAACATTGTGTCAGAAATTCTCCATATAAGAACGGCAAGGGTGATGTAATTAAAGAATATGTTGATGCCTGCCGTGAATTCGGTATGTTCTGCGGTATTTACTATTCCTGCGCCCAGTTTGACACCGAGGAAAAAACAGGCAGGGAGTATGACGACTTTGTTGTTGCACAGCTTACCGAGCTTCTGACGAACTACGGTAAAATAGATTATCTTTGGTTTGACGGCTGCGGCAGCGACGGCCACACCTTTGATTCAAAGCGTATAACGGAAACCATTTACCGCTTACAGCCCGAAGTGCTTGTTCACGGCCAGTGGGGCAGAAATGTCCGCTGGGGCGGAAACGAATGGGGCATCATTTCTATTGATAATGTAAACGCCCTTCCCGACTCGGAAGAATTTCTGCCCGGTGAGTGTGACGGCTGTATCACAAGAAACCACTGGGAAAACTTCTGGTTTTATAATGAAACCCATAAGAATTGTATAAGAATACCTGCCGAAATGACGGGAATATATTACAGGTCAATCGGCAACGGTGCAAATCTGCTTATAAATATCGGCCCTGACAGACGCGGGCTGCTGCCCGAAAGCAACCTTGAGCTTCTTTCATATATGACAAAGGAAATGAAGCGCATACTTGAGGATTGCCGTCTTCCGTCAAGCGGGCTGACAAAGGAAAACGGCATTTACAGCATTTCTTTTGACAAATATCTGCTTGTTGACCATGTTGTTATTGAAGAAGACCTGACAGAGGGTCAGCACATTTCAGGCTTTGATATCTGCACCTCGGAAACGGGCGACAAATTTGTAAACGTTCCGATTTTCAGAGGCGGCACCGTCGGCCACAAGGTCATCTGTACTTTCCCTCCCGTGAGGGCAAAAAATATTGTCGTTAAAATCACCTCCTCCGACGGTGAAGAAAAGCTTAAAAACATTTACGCCTGCTATTCACGCCCGGATGAACAGATTTTTCAGATTTATTAAAAAGAGGTAAAGTAAAATGAAAATACTTTCCGCACTGCTTGCCGCAATTATGGCTTTACTTAATTTTACGGGTCTTCATCATGCACCCGTTCTCAGTGAAGAATGGAAAACAACCGTTAAAGAGAATTACGCCGAGTTTATCGGCGAGGTTGACGGAAACAAAGACAGAATCCCCATAATAATTTCCACCGACCAGCACGGCAGCATAACCGCCGACAGCGAATTTTACAGCTTCATCAATGAGCTTGTTGACTGGAATAAAATCTCAAAAATCATCAATCTCGGCGATACGGTCGAAAACACATACAGCTCCTTTGAACTGCTTTCTTACAGAGCCGCAACGAACTGCCTGCCCGAGGAAAAGCGCATTGAAGTAATCGGAAATCATGACAGAGGCGGCCTTAAATCAGGGTGGCTTGCCAACAGATATTTCCCCACTTCCGGCGCAGAAAGGCTTAAAAACACAAACAATTTCATCGTTACGGATAAGGAATTCAATGTCCGCTATCTTGCAGTTGATGCCAAAAACAGCCCCTGGAGCTACACCAGCGGTCTGCTTACCTCCGATATGGCGGATTTCATCATTGACGAGCTTTCAAAGAACACCTCCGAGGATATTGTTTTCCTTTCACATGCCTATCTTTTTAAGGATGAAATCATAAAGCGTGACGGCTCAACCTTCACGGGCTCCGAATTTTTCATCGGTGATGCCGAAAAATACACCGATGTAAAGCAGTCATTCATTGATATGCTGGCGTCAAGAAACAACAAAACCGCAGGCGTGCTTATTGACTGCGAGGGCAAGAGCCACAATTATGATTTTTCAAAATGCGAAAGTGAATTTCTGCTTGCTCTTCACGGCCATCACCACACCGAAGGCTATGAAACAAAAGACGGTATAACGGAATTCATGTTCCAGAGTATGCGCTACGACAACGGTGAAAACAACGAGCCCGATTGCTTCTATTTCGCATACATCGACAGAAGCACAAACACTCTTAAAGTATGGAAAAACCTTCCCGGTTACGACGCCTGGGAGATAACATTTGATTAAACCTATGAATATAATGTTTTTTGTAAACGCCGTGGGTTTCGGCGTCGGCCTTGCCATGGATGCATTTTCGGTTTCCATGGCAAACGGTCTTAATGAACCCGGAATGAAAAAAAGAAAAATGGCAGGCATTGCCGGAACCTTTGCTTTCTTTCAGATTGCAATGCCCCTTATCGGCTGGCTCTGCATTCATACCATTGCCAACGCTTTTTCATCATTTCAGAAATTCATACCCTTTATCGCACTTGCCCTGCTCGGCTTCATCGGCGGCAAAATGCTTGTTGAGGGTATAAAAAGCAAGGGTGAGGATGCCGAAAAACCTGCCGTCGGCTTCGGCGGACTTATGGTTCAGGGAATTGCGACCTCCATTGACGCCCTTTCCGTAGGCTTCACCATTGCCGATTACCGCTTCGGCCTGGCACTGACCGAAGCACTGATAATCGGAGTTGTCACATTCTTTATATGTGTTGCGGGCCTTATTATCGGCAAAAAATTCGGCACAAAGCTTGCCGGAAAAGCATCAATTCTCGGCGGCATAATCCTTATCGGTATCGGCCTTGAAATTTTCATATCGGGGATTATTAAATAATCTGACTTGAATAAATAACCTGCACCATATTGATACGCAAAAAGCAGACCGGAGAATTTTCCTCGGTCTGCTTTTAATTTATGCCGTTGTTTTTTCGTTATAATACTGTGCCTGAGCGTTCCAAAGCTCACAGTATTTGCCGTTTGTTTCTTTCAGCAGGTCTTCATGAGAACCGAACTGAATAATTTCGCCCTCATGGAAGACGGCAATTTTGTCACAGAAGCGGCATGAGGACAGGCGGTGCGAGATATAAACAGCCGTTTTATTCTCGACCATATCGTTGAAGCGGGAGTAAATCTCATACTCCGCAATCGGGTCAAGCGAGGCTGTCGGTTCGTCAAGAATTACAAACGGTGCGTCCTTATACAATGCTCTCGCAATGGCGATTTTCTGTGCTTCGCCACCCGATATTT
>JAZUJJ010000044.1:0-4049 GCA_045642725.1 Acutalibacteraceae bacterium | reverse complement strand
GCATAGAGCATTTGCAGATGAATCCCATGGGGTAGGGGGAGTGTGCTCATTTATCAACGAAAAAGATGAAGTGAAAGAAAGCCATAAACAAAATCAAGGGCTGCAAAAAAATGTTTTCACATTTTTTCACAGCCCCTTTTTTTATTCTTCGTTGAATTTATTGAGGACTTTAATTATATGAACCGTTGAAAAACCGCATTGTAGCACAATTCAGCATCCATCTGAGTAGCTGTACGGTTATGCGTAAGCTCGTTTGAAAAATCAATGGCTGACTTTGCAAATTTGATTTCGCGTTCCTTGCTGCGTTTATGAAGGCAATAGTTTATATATGCTTCAAGCATTCTCTTTGAATCAGCGCTACCTATATCCGTCCCATCAGTTGAAGGATGCTTTTCTTTGATAAAGACAGTTTGGGCTAGGATAATTTTGATAAGTGTAGTGGATACGCATGTTTTTTCCCCTTTCCTGAATTACTTAACTTGATTCACATCCATACGCCAGCAGATGCTGACCATGATTTAAAGATTCTTTTTTCGTCCGCTACTGCCGTAAACGGCTCCGTCAAAAACTCTTTTATTGTCCTCAGCACCGTATCGTAATCATCGGTCTTTGTGTCAATCTTCCGGCAGAATGCTTTCCATTTCTTTTGCATCGCATCATCGCTGCCGAAGGTCATAACCTGCTCGAACTGCTCCACCGTGAAATGGTGTCCACGGTTTTCAAAGGTCTTTTTCAGTGCTTCTGTCAGCGTTGCACCGTCGAAATCAAACTTATTGGCAAGATAATAAAGGTCATAATAGTCCTTCATCCGGCTGGAGAACTCCATCAGAGAAAGGATGGCATCCAGCTTTTCGGCAACCGTCGTTTCCAGCGAATAGGTGTTGACTGTCGGGGCGGCGAAATCATCAAGCTGTGTCGGTATTTTCCGTTTTTCCTGCTTCGGTACAATTACATCACCAACGCCGAAGTCGATGCCGAAAGGCGTTCTCGTATTCTTAATCTTCGCCACAAGGGAAGCGCCAATCCCGGCATATTTTTTCGCCACCGCAATGGGCGCCACGTCCTTGATTTCAAAGGTAATGAAATCGTTGCCGGTATCAGTCGCTATGATTTCTTCCAGTATCGCCTTGAGCTGTTCCGGCGTGTTCGGTATCTTTTTGAGAAGAAAATCTACGTCAACGGTCACACGGCTGTCAAAGTCCGTAAGGGAGTAGATGAACAGGCCGCCTTTCAGAACGAGGTTTTCCGCATATTTGGACTTTTCCAGTCGGCGCAGAAATTCCTCCTGGCAGAAGAGCTGCAGGCAGAGCTGATAGCTTCTGCCGCTTTCAGCAGCTTTGTTTTTGAGCCGTGCGAGCACGGATGCGGCAATATCAGCCATTCAGCAATACCTCCATTACGTTCATCATCTTTTTGTAAACGCCCATTTCCTTTGCGTATTTGGAAAGGTTGGCAAGGTTTTTCTTTTCGTCCGAAACATAGGCGTTGATTGCTTTATTAAAAATCTCATTATCCAGCTTTGTGCGGTACTTGAAGCAATCGCAGATTGTGCGCTCCCGGTCATAAACGGGAAGTGCAACGCCGTTAAATGTCCCTGTCGTTTCGCCGAGGTGGTACATATCGTTCTGAACATAATATGCCTTCACGGGAACTTCTTCCTGTATAGCTTTTACAGTCCGGGAATAGGATCGGGGAACGGTAATCGTCCATTCACGGGGCGCAAAGTCGCTGTAACCGTAATAAAACAGCGCTGATTCCACACAAACGATGCCTTGTGTCATCACTTTGGAAAGTAAAAGTTCTTCCTTGAGCTCGTCTCCGACAGATAGCTTGTAATAGCCGTGCCTGACACGTTCAATATATCCCTGCTTAAAAAGCGTATAAACATCCTGCTCTTTCAGTCCGGCAGAAATGAAATCAGACTTCTTTGCAACTTCACCGACTGTATTAAAAACTTCATTTGCGATATCGTGCCTTCTCAAACTGCCACCAACTTTCTGCACGCAGTATTTGCATTATGCGTGTTTATATTGTAATAGTTTGTTCTCTAAAAAGCAAGAGGTTTGTCACGCTTTTTGAAAATATTGCGTGTAAATTTTGAAAAACATATTGCAATTTGAGGTCAATTACGCTATAATACTCACATACCACTTGAGTATTATCCATGGTGCAACTATCGGAGTTATCACCCCTGATAACGAAATGATAACAGGAGCTTTTTAACCAAGGATAATACGGAGACATTAGATAATCAAAGCATCAGGAGCAATAAACGCTAAACAAAATGTGTTAAGTAAAGCTCTGGAAAAAGAGTGGGAATAATTCGTTTTTGAAGTGACCCCCAAGCAATGCTCAAAAACCATCGAAAAACCGGCGTTTTCAAGCACTTTTGAGTAAAAGTGAATAATACAAATTCATTCGTGAGCCACAAATGATCCCCGAATGCAAATCGTATGATGATATTGCCCGACTGAGCCGTAAAAAGGTTTAGTCGGGCTTTTTCTGACCCCGACGACCGGGGTCAAGGAAAAGCATGTTTTTTGTGGCAAAAACGGCTTATATTCTTACGTTATCTGTCACAGAAAGTGCCCTGAGATTATGATCTCAATCATGGACCGCGAATAACAAATATCTTTTTTATCTTATTATTTTCGTCCATTTCGTGCGCTCCGGCAATTACACGTTTTTCAAAAGAATCCAACACACGTATAATGTTGACAGTGAAGTTTTCTGGGGATGGAGATTACAGGCTAGGATTACCGCCGTGAAAGTATCCTAACAATGTAATGGTTTCAGAAGATTGTCAAATGGGAATGATGAGCAGTATCAAGGTATATATTTTGGCAAGTGATATAGCAGACGAATATGCGCTATTGCAGGCACGAAGCAAATTCGCCGTGTTTTCTTACGGAACGGCTTTGTTTTTATGGGGACTTTCGGACCGCACGCCGCACACCTATGATATCACAGTACCGAGAGGAACGAATATCAGTCTCTTAAAACGCGATAATCCCAATTTGCGCTGTCACTATGTTCAGTCGGATACTTATGAAATCGGAATTTCGGAAACAGCCTCTCCTCAAGGAGCGACAGTGCGATTATACGACAAGGAACGCTGTATTTGTGATTTGATTCGGGATAAGAACCAGATCGATATGCAGCTATACTCGCAGGCAATCAAGGATTATTTCAAAACAAAACCTAATATCCGAAAGTTGTTGAAATACGGAAAATTATTTGGAATTGAAGAAAAGATCAGAACCTATATGGAGGTATTGTGATGAAAACACCGGAGCAATTAAAAGGAACGATACGCAGTATGGCAGAGAAACAGAATTTGCGGGCACAGGAAGTTCTGCAGATGTATTTGTTTGAACGCTTTTTGGAAAGACTTGCTGCTTCCCGGTTCAAAGAAAACTTTATTCTTAAAGGCGGTCTGCTTATATCCTCAATAGAGAATAACATAGCATTCCTTAAGAAAAATGGTTATGTGGAAAGAAGAGGGGCAAATAAAGGCGGTTACCGGAAGATTTTGGGTTGACGGATATCAAAAATGAGTGTGTTCTGACACTGACTCAGGGGAAATGGATTTACATTGTGCCCGTTTGTGATTCAAAGAACAGCGAAGAAGTAACATATTGTGTTTATACTGCAAGTTATTTTGGACCTTGAGTACAACAAAATGCAATGTTTTGCTTGATTTGGACATCAAATCAGCCGAGGAAAAAGCGAAAATGCAGGCCGAGGAAACCTAAAAAAGAGGTTTGTAGGCAGTTTCCCTGATAAAGCAAATCGAATGAAAAGGGTAATAATACTGAAAAAAGGAAATGTGAGAATATCCATTCAGAACGCTCATAAAATGTGATTTTGATATTGATAAATGCTATGGTTATGTGATATAGTGTTTTAGATAGTGTAAAGCGAACTATGGAAAATCCTTAGACTCTCCGAGGGCTCAGGGCGCTGCCCTGAGAACCTGCAAGGGACGCATCCCTTGACCCATTTTGTGGGCTCTGCCCACACCTGTCCTCGCCGGAGGCAGGGAAAGG
>JAZUJJ010000043.1:0-16914 GCA_045642725.1 Acutalibacteraceae bacterium | reverse complement strand
TAAATTATTTCAAGCGGATTTCATCTTCCGGAATTTTCCGGATTTTCTTCTTCGATCTGTCAAAAACTCTTAAATGAAAGGTATACTTGCGTATTCCGGAGAGAAAAACACCCGGATGAGCGTGAAGTTCGCTTTCGGATCATGCAGAGTTCGGCAATCTCCTGTCCGCTCAAATATATTATCAAAAAGTAATTGTAAAGTCAAGACGAATTTTTTTCACAAAAAACGCTATCTTCGTCAAAATCGACAATAAATAATACTTGAAAATTTTGTAAAAATATTATAAAATAAGTTGGTTAGTTTAGATCCGAAAAATAATTTCTGAAAGGAAAATTCAAAATGAGCTTACTTAACAAAAAAACAGTTGACGATCTCAAGGCAACCGGCAAGAGAGTTCTTGTTCGCTGCGATTTTAATGTTCCCCTCAAAGACGGCGTTATCACAGACGAAAACAGAATCAACGCTGCTCTTCCCACCATTCAGAAGCTTATTGATGACGGCGCAAAGGTTATCCTCTGCTCCCATCTCGGCAAGCCCAAGAACGGCCCCGAAGCTAAATTCTCACTTGCTCCCGTAGCAAAAAGACTCGGCGAAAAGCTCGGCAAGGATGTTGTTTTTGCTGCCGATGACACAGTTGTTGGCGAAAACGCAAAGGCAGCGGTTGCAGCCATGAACAACGGCGATGTTGTTCTTCTTGAAAACACCCGTTTCCGTGCAGAAGAAACAAAGAACGGCGAAGCTTTCTCAAAAGACCTTGCCAGCATCTGCGACCTTTATGTCAATGACGCTTTCGGTGCCGCTCACAGAGCTCACTGCTCAACCGTCGGTGTTGCTTCCTTCGTTGAAGAAGCTGCAGTAGGTTATCTTATGGGCAAAGAGCTTAAATATCTCGGCAATGCCGTTGAAGACCCCGCAAGACCCTTTGTTACCATTCTCGGCGGCGCAAAGGTTGCCGACAAGCTCAATGTTATCGAAAATCTCATCACCAAGGCCGACACACTCATTATCGGCGGCGGTATGGCATACACCTTCCTTGCAGCCAAGGGCTACGGCGTAGGCAAATCACTCCTTGACGAAAGCAAGATCGACTACTGCAAGGATATGCTTGCAAAGGCAGAGGCAAAGGGCGTTAAGCTTCTTCTTCCCGTTGACGTTGTTGCCGCTCCCGATTTCCCCGACCCCATTGACGCTCCCATTGATGTAAAGGAATTTGCCGCTGATGCAATTCCCGCAGACATGGAAGGCCTTGATATCGGCTCCAAGTCCCGTGAGCTCTTCGCAAACGAAGTAAAGAGCGCAAAGACCGTTGTATGGAACGGCCCCATGGGCGTTTTTGAGAACCCCACTCTTGCCGCAGGCACAATTGCCGTTGCCAAGGCACTTGCAGAGACCGATGCCGTTACGATTATCGGCGGCGGTGACTCAGCAGCAGCCGTAAATACTCTCGGCTTCGGTGACAAGATGACCCATATTTCCACAGGCGGCGGCGCTTCCCTTGAATTCCTTGAGGGCAAAGCTCTTCCCGGAATCGAAGCAGTTAACGATAAATAATTTCACTTTAAGGAGATACTTATTATGGATAAATCACTGCGCAGACCTGTTATCGCAGGCAACTGGAAAATGAACAACACCCCCGCTCAGACCAAGGCTCTTATTGAAGAAATGAAGCCCCTTGTTGCCGGTGCGGATTGTGACGTGGTTCTCTGCGTTCCTTATATTGACCTTTATGCCGCTATGGAAGCAGCAGCAGGCTCCAACATCAAAATCGGTGCCGAGAACTGCCACTGGGCAGAAAAAGGCGCTTTCACAGGCGAAGTTTCCGCTGAAATGCTCAAGGCAGCAGGCGTTCCTTATGTTATCATCGGCCACTCCGAAAGAAGACAGTATTTCGGCGAAACCGACGAAACCGTTCGTGACCGTGTAAGAGCAGCTCTTAACGCAGGTCTTAAGGTTATCCTTTGTGTCGGTGAAGTTCTTTCCGAGAGAAAGCTCGGCATCACCGGTGAAGTTGTCCGCAAGCAGACCAAGGTTGCCCTCAGCGGTGTTTCCGAAGCAGAGCTTGCCGATATTATTATTGCCTATGAACCCGTTTGGGCTATCGGCACAGGCGAAACAGCCACTCCCGAACAGGCCAACGAGGTCTGCAAGATTATCCGTGAGCTCATTGCAGAGCTTTACAGCAAGGATTCGGCAGACAAGTTTGTTGTTCAGTACGGCGGCTCAATGAATGACGGCAACGCAGCCGACCTTCTTGCTCAGTACGATGTTGACGGCGGTCTTATCGGCGGCGCATCACTTAAGGCTGACAAGTTTGCGGTTATCGTAGCAGCTGCAAGCAAATAATCTGAGGCTGTCAGACAGAGCGCAGAACTAAAAGTAAAAACAAAAAAGGCGTAAAAGAGATGGCTCCGGAACAACTTTCTCCGAAAGCCACCTCTTCTCGCTTTATATGATAAGTATTGAAAGGAATACAGATATGAAAAAACCTGTTCTTCTTTGCATAATGGACGGTTTCGGCAGAAATGACAGCGATTACGGCAACGCCATTATCGCCGCAAAAACACCGAATCTTGACAAAATCAAAGCCGAAAATCCCATGACATATATCGGCGCATCGGGTATGGATGTAGGTCTGCCCGACGGGCAGATGGGCAACAGTGAAGTCGGCCACACAAACATCGGTGCCGGCAGAGTTGTTTACCAGGAGCTGACAAGAATCACAAAATCAATCAGTGACGGCGATTTCTTTGAAAATGAAGCTCTCAACGCCGCTGTTGACAACTGTCTTGCAAACGGCACCGCTCTTCACCTTTTCGGCCTTATGTCCGACGGCGGAGTTCACAGCCACAACACACATCTTTACGGAATTCTTGAGCTTGCAAAGCGCAAGGGCCTTGAAAAGGTTTTCATCCACTGCTTTATGGACGGCAGAGATGTTCCCCCCACCTCAGGCAAGGATTTCATTGACGAGCTTTACAAAAAATGCAGTGAAATCGGTGTCGGCAAAATCGCCACAATCATGGGCAGATACTATGCCATGGACCGTGACAACCGCTGGGAAAGAGTTGTCAAGGCTTACAACGCCATTACAAAGTGTGAAGGCGAACAGTTTGAATGCGGCTGTAAGATGATGGAAGAATCCTACGCAAACGGCGTAACCGATGAATTCATCGTTCCCGCTATTTCAAAGGATTCAAAGCCCGTTTCCGATAAGGACAGCATCATTTTCTTCAATTTCAGACCCGACAGAGCAAGAGAAATCACCCGTGCTTTCGTTGACCCCGCTTTCAGCGGCTTTGAGCGTGAGCAGATTAAAGACCTCTGCTATGTCTGCATGACTCAGTACGATGCAACCATGCCCAATGTCAAGGTTGCATTCAAGCCCGAATCTCTTGACAAGACTTTCGGTGAATATCTTTCCGAAAACGGCCTCACCCAGCTCAGAATTGCCGAAACAGAAAAATACGCTCATGTAACATTCTTCTTCAACGGCGGCGTTGAAAAGCAGTATGAGGGCGAAGACAGAATTCTTGTCAAATCCCCCGCTGTTGCCACATACGACCTTAAGCCGGAAATGAGCGCTTATGAAGTCACCGACAAGCTTCTTGAAGCCATTGCAAGTGACAAATATGATGCAATCATCCTTAATTTTGCAAACTGTGACATGGTAGGTCACACCGGTGTATTTGATGCCGCAGTAAAGGCCGTTGAAGCCGTTGACACCTGCGTAGGCAAGGTCGTTGATGCCATCAGCGCAAAGGGCGGTGTTACCCTTATCACTGCCGACCACGGCAACGCAGACAAGATGTATGAGGATGACGGCTCACCCTTCACCGCTCACACCACAAATCCAGTTCCCTTTATTGTTGTCGGTTACCCCTGCACCCTTGTTGAAAACGGCGGCAAGCTTTGCGATATAGCTCCCACCATGCTCAAGATTATGGATCTTGAACAGCCCGCACAGATGACGGGAAAGAGCCTTATCAAATAAAACAGCGTAAAACAAAAATTCCGTATCACCTGCCGGATATTTCAAATCCGGCGGAGATAAAAATTATTTTTACCGTTCTTTTAATTAAGAACGGTTTTTTCTTTTTGAATCAGATTCACTTTCGGGTAAATTTATCGTTTTATCCGAAATATCAATATATGAATGAAGGTGCAAACGAATATTCACAGAAACTTCTTGAGGATAATAACGCAATGTACGGCACTTCATTCAGCCATCAAACGAAGCGGGAAGTTTTTATTTGTTTAATAAAAAACAAACTTGCGGCACGGCGAATTTGTGGTATAATGAGGTAAAGATTTTCGGCGTGACAGTGATTACAAAAAAGATAATTGAAAAATACAGGAAAAATCCAGGAGGCAGAAATGAAGCACAACACCGAATTTATCCGCGATTTCATGCGCGAATACGATTACCCCGCCGAGGCGGTGAAGGAGTTCACAAGAATACTTGACAGACTTGACAGCGAAGAAAAATTCGGTGCAGAGGTCGATGACGCAGTCAACGGCTATATGTTCCCCGAGACCGAAGGCCTGGGCGAGGCACTTGAAAAAATCAAGGTCATTGCCGAAAAATACGGTGAAAATGAATACACAATGGATTACATTTTCATCCTCGGCTGTGTTCCTATCCTCAAAAAGCGCTATGAAGAGGCAGGCATCGACGAAAAGATTTTCCATGATTCAGCTGATGATTTCAGATGCAAGCTCATCGAGTGCATCGACTGCGAAGAAGTTCCCGGCACCTTCGTTGCGGGCTGGAATGACGGCACCTTCAAAATGAGGCGTTTTGCTTACGGCAGATTTCAGTATGAGCTGTGTACATACAATTGGGAAAATGATTTCGTGACCTCCTGCGGCAAGGTGCTGAAGGTCGGCGATACATATGTCAATTTCCACATTCCCTCATCCGGCATTCCCCTCACCGATGAGGTTAGACTTGCTTCCTATAAAGAAGCGTATAAGCATTATAAGCACCTTTTCCCCGACGGAAAGGTCATATTCGGCTGCGGTTCATGGCTTCTCTATCCGAGGCACCGTGAGTTCCTGCCGTCCCACTCAAACATTCTGAAATTCATGGATGATTTTGAGATCGTCGGCTCGGCGGAAAAAGAAGGATTCCCCAACGGATGGCGTGTTTTCGGTAAGGATTCCGATCTGCCTTACGATCAGCTCCCCAGAGACACCTCGCTGCGCCGTGCCTATGCGGATTGGCTCATCGGCGGCAATCCCGGCGGCGACGCATTCGGAGTGTTCGTTTTTGACGGCGAAAAAATATTAAGATAAACGGAGGTTTGCAATTATGATGAAAATCGGTGTTATTCCGGATTCTTTTCAGGTTTCCTTTAAGGAAGCGGTGATCCTTGCGAGAGATATGGGTGTCAAGGGACTTCAGCCTTTTGTTACAAGAGGCGAAATGGCTCCCGAAAATCTCACGGCGCAGGATCGCAGCGATATTCTCGCTTATGTCAGAAAAAACGGTCTTGAGTTTTCGGCTCTCTGTGCCGATTTCGGCATGAATTTCAAATCAGCTGACAACTCGGACGAAATCAAAAGAACGATGTCGATGATGGATCTTGCACTTGATCTTGATACTCACATCATAACCACTCACATCGGAAAGGTACCCGAGGACGAAAACTGTGAGGAATATTTCAATATGGTCAAGTCCATCGAGAAGCTCGGAAAATACGGCGATGAAATCGGCGTATGCTTTGCGACCGAAACCGGCCCGGAAATGTCGCAGTCGCTCAAGGGTGTTCTTGACAAGGCGGATACAAAATCCGCAAAGGTCAACCTCGACCCTGCAAACCTCTTTATGTGCGCCGGAGAAAACCCTGTCAATTCGGTCAGAGTGCTCAATGAATATATCGTTCATACCCATGCCAAGGACGGCATGATGCTTCCGGATGGAACGCATAAGGAATACCGCCTCGGTGACGGCGGCGTGCCCTTCTTTGAATATATTTCCACCCTCAAACATTTCGGCTATGACGGCTTCCTCACCATCGAAAGAGAAGCCGGCGAAACGAGAATGGCGGATATAGCTCACGCAGTAAAATTCCTTACGGAAATTCTTGAAAAAATCTATTGATGAAAAAATGCTCAGAGCCGGAATAACCGGCAGCGGCGGAGCTTAAAAAATAATTTTTACCGTTCTTTTAATTAAGGACGGTTTTTTCTTTTTGAAACAGATTCAATATATTCGCTTTTTCTGCGAGAAATCATCGGCAACACTCTGATATAAAAAGAAGGGGCTGCCGCATTCAGATGCAGAAACCGTTTTCTTCGCCCGAAGATAGTATGTATATACAGCGAGGGCGAAAAAACGGTTAGAAAAAATAAAATAAAATAATCAAAAAACTGGCTTACAGAAGAAAATTCCGGGATTTCAGATATTTTTCTGCTATCCCGGAATTGTGGTTTTATATCTTTTTTATTTTACTTTTTCGGTCTGCGCTATAATGCGCCGGTCCCTTCCGAAAAACTATTGATTTTTTCGTTTTGCTTTTACTTCAGGCCGAAGCCAAGCTGCCATACAAGAAATACTATCCACAGAATGAAGATTATTCCTTTGCTTTCAAGTACGGCGCCTATATGAGCAATGTTGATAGGGATATATCCGAAAAATCCGCCGATAATTCTCTTTGCGCCTTTTCTTCTGTTTTCAACGGTTTCACCGAGGAAGCAGAGCCAGAGTCCGGCAGCAAGAGCACAAATACCGATAACGGCAAAGGGGCCTGATTTTCCGCCGAGCTTTTCGGGGAAATTATCCGCAAGAACTGCAAGAACAAGCAGCACAAAGCTGAATGCTATTACGATATATGAAATAACTCTGATTATTTTACCGACGATATTCTTTTTTCCTTCACCGTCATATTCGGGGTAGGCAATGCTCTTATAGTTGAGTACATCCTCGGTAAGAGGGAAAGCACAGCAAAGAGCGGAAACACCGAGATAAATGCAGATAACGGAAATAATGAATACGGGAATCGAATCGTAAACGGTTATACCCATATATCTGATGTTAAGAAAGCCGTAAAGGAATGTGAAAAGACCGATATTGAAATTCATAAAGCCCGGGCCCGTTGCCATAAGGTAAGCGGCAAACTGGGTTTTTGCAAAAGAATGCTCCGCATGACCGCAGGCTTCGTCGGGGTGAAGATAACCCACGCGTTCTACGGGGATTTTAAGAATGCGGCAGGTAAGCTGTTCCCAGAAGCCTCTGAGATATGCGCCGGGGAAAACAAGGAATTTCATTATTATGAACAATGTTTTCATATAAGATCGCACACTCCCTTCGTAAGAACATCTTCAAGCTTCACTTTTCCGCTGATAATATCGCCCACAACTCCGCCAGGCTCGTTGCCCTTATAGGAAGCAAGGAACTCTTCAAGGTACTGAGCATTTTCGGTGTTTTTCTTGCCGTATTTATCGGCATAATATGCGGCAAGATAAGTGGTATTGGTAAGCTCCGTGCTGTAAGCGCTTGAATCGCCGTAATAAGAGGCCAGATAATAAGCCATATCCTCGGCGGCAAAAGCATTTTCATAAGCGGAGTCATACTCACCGTTAAGCAGGTCAATGAGAGCAAGCTGGCGCGAAAATTCGGGAGCCGTGAAAATTCCATTGGCTTCCTCGGCAAGTGCCGTTGCCTGCTCATACTCGCCCTTTACTCTGTGAAGGATAATGCGCATCACATAGTTTGAGTCGGAGTCGGAGCCGTCACTTGATTTGTTGACAGCGCAGAATTTTTCAACAAATTTCTCCGCACCGTCCATATCACCGTTGGCAATATAAATACGAAGCCGCTGATTTGCGGGGTCAAAATCACTGGCATCCTGCTCCATCTGATGCTCGATAAGCGGCATTGCCTCGTCATATTTTCCTGCCGACATAAGCTCGGAAATATACGAATCATAATAGAGCCAGTAATAATCTCTGTCGCCTGCCTGAGCGGTCTTATGGAGATTGTCAAGATATTTGTTTACCTCTTCATCGCCCATGCTGCAATATCCGGCAACATTATAGATAAAGAAATCGAGAAAAACATTGTTTACGCCTTTGCCGTCCCTGTGCTTTTCAAGACCGGCAATTATTTCCTTGCCGTCCTCCGGGGTAAGGCTGTTTGTTTCATCGGCAGCATAAAGCTTTTGAAGCGAACCGGAAATAGCTTCGCTGGTGCTCTGGTATTCGTCATATATCTTGCTTATCTCTTTGCAGAATTTATCTTTTTCAAGGAACTTCTGCTTTGATGAATCAAAGACATAGGAGCTGTACTGATTTGCCTGAAGGGGGTCATAAACCTTCGCAACGCATTTGAAGGTCTTTAATTTAAGATTACAGCCCGACTGCAGGAACATCGCTACGGGTGACTGCTCTCCGAGAGTGGTCTTAATCTCGTTAAGCTGTTCGTCAACTTTTGAATACTCACCGTAAGCGGAGAACCAGTTGTTTTTCGCTTTGAACGCATCACCCTGGGCAGCCGAAAGGGCCGGGGTGCTGAGCATAACCGTCAGAACGAACGCAAAAAGTGAAACGGCAAGAGCTGCGGCAGCCACAAGAAAACCGAATGCGGGAATCTTTGTTTTCACAAGCTCTTTTTCGCATTTTGCGCAGTAATCACAGCCTTCTTTTCTGCGCTTTTTACCGCAGTGAGGGCAAAGCTCGTCAGCATCGATTTCTTCGTCTTCTTCCTCTTCGCTTTCCGCACCGTCGCCGATTATTTCTTCTTCCGCAGCATCAGCCTCATCGGTTTCCTCCTCGTCAGCGGGTTCTTCCGAAACAGCTTCTGCTTCTTCGGGTTCTGTTTCTGCGGCTGTTTCCTCGGTTATTTCCGCCGATGCTTCTTCAACCGCTTCTTCAATTTCTTCGGCTTTTTCGTTTATAGCTTCTTCCGCTTCGTTGTTAAGCAGTTCATTATCCAAGAAGATCATCCTTTCATAATCATTTGTCAGATAATAACATTTTTTATAATATCATTTCAAACATTTCACGCCATTGTTTACACATTGTTTACGAGCGGCGGTATTTTCTGTCAAGAGAACGGAATTTTACCGCCTGAGCAATATGAGCGGCTCCGATTTCTTCGCTGCCATCAAGGTCTGCTATGGTTCTTGCAACCTTAAGCACCTTGTCGTAAGCTCTTGCGGAAAAATCGAGCTTTTCAAAAACCTGCTCAAGCATTACCATTGCCTGAGGTGTCGGGTTGCAGTAAAGCTTCGTCATGGCTGAATCCATTTTTGCGTTGCAGGAAATTCCCGTACCTTTCAGCCTCTCCTGCTGAATTTTTCGTGCCGCATTGACACGCTTCCTTATATCGGCGGAGCATTCACCCCTGACCTTGCTTGAAAGCTTTTCAAAATCCACGGGAGGCACTTCAATATGAATATCTATTCTGTCAAGCATCGGGCCCGAGATACGGGAAAGGTATCTTTTAGCTGCTCCCTCCGGGCAGGTGCAGGGCCTTTTCGGGTGACCGTAATACCCGCAGGGGCAGGGATTCATGGCGCAGACTATCATTGCCGAGCAGGGATAAGTCACAGAGGCATTGGCTCTTGAAATCGTTATCTTATTATCTTCAATCGGCTGGCGGAGCACCTCCATTGCCTGCCGTGAAAATTCGGGCAGTTCATCAAGGAAAAGAACTCCGTTATGGGCAAGTGAAATTTCACCCGGCCGCGGTATTGCACCTCCGCCGGAAAGACCTGCGGGGGAAACGGTGTGATGAGGTGAGCGGAAAGGTCTCTCGGTTATCAGCGAAACACCCTCCGGCAAAGCTCCGGCTATGGAATAAAGCTCAGTTGTTCTCAGACTTTCTTCAAAAGTCATATCCGGCAGAATTGACGGAAGTCTCTTAGCCAGCATTGACTTGCCGCTTCCCGGGGGACCCACCATCAGGATGTTATGACCGCCTGCGGCGGCAATTTCAAGGGCATACCTTGCTTCCTGCTGACCCATTACATCACGGAAATCCGGCAGCGCTGCGCGTGAAACAGCCTCGCTCTCCGGGTCATATTTCACGGGTTCAAGCTTTGTCGCACCCGTAAGAAAATCGTAAAGCTCTCTGACATTTTCAACGGCATATACATCTATGCCCTCAACCACGCTGCTTTCAAGAGCGTTGGATGCGGGCACGAAAACACGCTTCATTCCGCTCTTTTTCGCTCTTATGACCATGGGCAAAGCGCCGTTGACATGCCTCACAAGGCCGTCAAGAGAAAGCTCACCGATAAAGGCGCAGTCATCAAGATTACAGTTCAGCTGATGCCCTGCCTTAAGCACCGCAATCAGAATCGGAAGGTCATAAACGGGGCCTTCCTTTTTTATATCCGCAGGTGAAAGATTGACGGTGATACGGCTCTGAGGAAATGTAAAACCGCTGTTTTTGACGGCGGAACGAACTCTGTTTTTTGACTCATTTACGGCGGCATCCGGAAGACCGACAAGGTCAACTCTCGGCAGGCCCTGACCGTAATCCACCTCAACGCCGACCATATAACTTTCAATGCCGTAAAGGCCCATGCTGTTGATACGGGCAAACATTTCTTTCACCGCCTTTCGTTTTTTCATTCTATCACAACCGTGTGTGAAAAACAATATGTAAAAAATTTCTTAAATTTTATATATTTCTATTTTAGAATATTTATCTATATATATAGTGATATATTATAAGTTGGATTAATTTCAGGAGAATTGATATTATGGCAAAAACACTCGTGTTAACCGAAAAGCCCTCCGTTGCCAGAGATATTGCCCGTGTGCTCGGCTGCAAAAGGAACGGAAACGGCTGTATAATCGGCGATAAATATACCGTAACCTGGGCTCTCGGTCACCTTGTTACTCTTGCTGACCCCGAAGCTTACGGTGAAAAATATAAAAGCTGGCGCATGGAAGACCTGCCGATGCTGCCGGAAAAAATGAAGCTTGTGGTCATCGGTCAGACCTCAAAGCAGTTCAAAGCCGTCAGCGCCCTGCTCAACAGCAATGAATACGATAAGGTGGTCATCGCCACCGACGCAGGCCGTGAGGGCGAGCTTGTGGCAAGGTGGATTATCGAAAAAGCCAACTGCCGCAAGCCCATGCAGAGGCTCTGGATTTCATCACAGACAGACAAGGCTATCCGTGAAGGCTTCGCTTCACTTAAGCCCTCTTCACAATATGATGCACTTTACAGAAGTGCAAAATGCAGAGCTCAGGCTGACTGGCTTGTGGGCCTCAATGTTACGCGCGCCCTGACCTGTAAGCACAATGCACAGCTTTCAGCCGGCAGAGTTCAGACCCCTACCCTTGCAATGATAGTAAAACGCGAGGAGGAAATACTCAAATTCCGCCCGAAGGACTATTTCACGGTAAAAGCGGATTTCGGCTCATTTACCGCAATTTATAAGGACAGTCGCAATCAGTCAAGGTTTTCCGATGCCGCCGAGGCACAGGCGATCGCCAATGCCGTAAAGGGTCAGCGCGGAATCCTTACCGAGGTAAAAAAGACTTATAAATTCAAAGCACCTCCCGCAGCTTATGACCTGACGGAGCTTCAGAGAGATGCCAACAGAAAATACGGCTATTCCGCAAAACAGACTCTTTCGTATATGCAGAGCCTCTATGAAACCCATAAGCTTCTGACATACCCGAGAACCGATTCAAGATATATAACCAAGGATGTGGTGGCGACCATCCCAGAAAGGCTCAGAGCCATTGCCGTCGGCCCTTATAAAGACGCCGCCAATACGGTTCTGCGTTCAAAGCCAATTCAGACAAAATACATTGTCAATGACGCCAAGGTTACCGACCACCACGCCATTATTCCCACGGAGCAGTATGTTGACCTCAACAAGCTTTCCCGTGAGGAAAGGCATATATATGACCTTGTTGTGCGCCGTTTTCTTGCGGTGCTCAGTTCCCCCTACGAATATGACGAGGTCACGGTAAAAGTAACTGTCGGCAGATATAATTTTTACACCAAAGGCGTTGAGGTGAAATCAGCGGGGTGGAAAGCTCTTTACGATTCATCCCTTGCCGACGATGATGACGAAGATGAAAACGGCGAAACATTTTCCCGCGCTCTTCCCCCTCTTTCCCAGGGCGCAGGCGTAAATGTACGCGAAGTCAGACTTGTTTCCGGAAAGACCTCGCCGCCGTCAAGATACACGGAAGCCACTTTGCTCACCGCCATGGAAAATCCGACGGGTCAAGTGGATGACGGTTCTCTGCGAAACGCTCTAAAAATCGCCGGCGGTCTCGGAACACCCGCCACAAGAGCCGATATAATCGAAAAGCTTTTTGACTCTTTTTATGTTGAAAGAAGAGGCAAAGAGATTTATCCCACATCAAAAGGCAAGCAGCTTGTGGATATTGTTCCCCCCGACCTCAAATCCGCAGAGCTCACGGCCCGCTGGGAGCAAAGGCTGTCTCAGATTGCCGCGGGCAGCGCCGACGACAGAAAATTCATCAATGAAATGAGAAGCTATGCAACATCTCTCGTTTCTTCTGTAAAATCAAGCGAAGCAAGTTATAAGCACGATAATATGACCCGTGAGGTCTGCCCGGAATGCGGTAAATATCTTCTTGAGGTCAACGGCAAAAAAGGCAAAATGCTTGTTTGTCAGGACAGAGAATGCGGCTACCGCAAGAGCATTTCCGTAATCACCAATGCCCGCTGCCCCGAATGCCATAAAAAGCTTGAAATGCGCGGTGAGGGCGACAAAAAGACCTTTTTCTGCGTCTGCGGTTACAGAGAAAAGCTTTCCGATTTTGAAAAGCGCAAGGAAAGCTCCGGTGCAGGCAAGAGGGATGTCGAAAATTATCTCAGAAATCAAAGCAAGCAGAAGCCTGCGGCAAACAACGCCCTTGCCGACCAGCTTGCAAAATGGTTGGAGGAAAACAAATGAAGAAATTTATTTGCGTTATCCTTGCGCTTACCATGCTTTTCGGCCTTGCCTCCTGCTCAGGCAGAGGTACGGGCAAAAACATAACCTACCCTCTTTATGTTTCGCCATCCACCCTTGACCCTCAATATGCAAGCGAAACAGGGGCAAGAGTAGTCATAAACAATGTTTTCGAGGGCCTTGTGCGGCTTAACCCGGAGGGAGAAATAATACCCGGTATTGCAGAAAGCTGGGATGTTTCCGAAGACGGCATGACCTATACATTCCACCTTAAGCCGAAAACGGAATGGTATTGCCCCGCCGCTCTCAAAACCGAATTCGGTGAAGAATTCTATGAAAAATTCGCCAAGGAAAAGGTAACGGCAAACGATTTTGTTTTTGCCTGCCGCAGAACGGTTGACCCTGCCACAACTTCTCCCCACGCCCACAGACTTTTCATAATTGAAAATGCCTCAGAAATAAATCACAAAAAGGCAAAGCCCGACACTCTCGGCGTAACCGCGCAAGATGATTACACTCTCGTTTTCAAACTCACCGAGCCCTGCGAGTCTTTTCTTGAAAGGCTTACCGAAAGCGAGTTTATGCCCTGCAACGAAGAATTTTTCAATAAAACCGCAGGCCGTTACGGCGTAACAAGCAAGCATATTCTTTGTAACGGACCGTTTTATGTGAGCTATTGGGACCCCGAAACCTCAATGACCATAAAGTCAAACAAATATTATGCGGGTGAACAAAGCGTCACTCCGAGCTCCGTAATCCTTTCCTTTGACCCCGATGAAAGCTCGGTTTATAAAAAGCTTACAAACGGCAGTCTCAGCGCCGCTTTTCTTGCCCCGGGCAGCAAAATACCGGAAAATGTAAAAGTCGCAAAGGAACTGAGCAACACCGTAACGGGATTTTTCTTCAACTGTTCTGACGAAAATCTTGCGAACCCCAACATCAGAATGGCTCTCTGCTCCCTTATTGACAGAAGTCTTTTCCCCGACAGCTCCGACATTTACAAGGTTCAGCATGGCATAGTGCCCGAAAGGTGTATCGTCGGCTCTGCCTCATTTCGTGAAAGAGTCGGAAAACAGACGGCGGAAATCAAGCACTCCCGTTCCAAAGCAAAAACCTTTTGGGAAACAGGCCTGACGGAGCTGAATGCAAAGAACATAAATCTCACCGTTCTCTGCCCTCAGGAGTTTGACACCTGCGTTCGTGAGCAGCTCCAGATCTGGCAAAAAGAAATGGGAATGACCATAAAGGTCAATATTGAAGACACAGACAGTAAAGATATAAACGAAGCCATTGAAAACGGAAATTATCAGATTGCCGTCGGCAGTATCAGCACCGAGCACGACAACGCCGTTGATTTTCTTTCTGAGCTGAGCGAAGGTAAATATTTCCGCCTTAAAACCGAAGAATACTCAAAAATAGTTGATGAAATCAGCAAAGCGGGTTCCGATGACGAGCTTCTGGGCGAATGCTTCAAAGCAGAAAGCTATCTGCTTCAGCTCGGTGTCTGCTATCCTCTTTATTCCAGCTCGGCGAAATTCGTGGTTTCCGAAGAGGTTGAAGGAATAAGCATACTCGATTCGGAAAAATCCATTTCATTTATCAGCGCAAGAAGATTTGACTGACGGAGTGATAAATATGACAAGTGCAGGAAAATTTGCCCTTGCCGGGTTTGCCGCCGGAACGGTTATGGCCGGTGCTCCCTTTGCCTGCGGCATAATATTCAGCCTGACCCGCAGACCGATAGACAAAAACAGCTTTCTCCATGTTGAAAACGGAAGCCTTGTCACCTCTGACGGAAAAAACGTGCTTTTAAGCGGCATTGACATGAACGAAAGCTCATTCACCTGCTTTAAGGACGGTATCCGTTCCTTTGACAGCGAAAAAGAAATATTCAATCAGCTTGAAAAACGTTTCGGCAATTACGGTGCAAGAGAAATTTACGGTAAAGGCACCGAAAGCGCTCTTACCCCCGCCGACATAAAGCTGATGAAAAAAGCCGGCATAAGCTGCCTCAGAATACCTTTGAGGCAACATCTGCTTTTCAAAAATTCCGACACAAAAAAGCAGGAGCCGTCTCTTGACAGACTTGACGGAATTATCAAGGCCTGCCGCAAAGCGGGAATATATGTTATTCTTTCCCTTGCCGCCGATGAAAACGACAAAGAGCTTTTTGACTGCGGCAAAAAAGGCTTTGACAAGCGCAACGAGCTTATCAAGCTGTGGCTGAAAATTGCCGGGCATTACAAAAAAGAAGCCGCCGTTGCAGGCTATGACCTGCTCGACGGACTTGAATGTACGGAAAGCAAAAAATCCGACACTCTGCTTAAGTTTTATCAGAGAGCCGCAAAGGCCCTTCGCGGAACGGATGATGAACACATAGTTTTTATCCGCGGAACTTACGGCGATAAAGAGCTGAAAAACATAAAAGACAAAAACACGGCGTTCTGTATAAGCGGTGAAGGAAACCCGGCAAAAGAACACAAAGCGGAAAAATTCCCGCTCATTCTGCTCGGCTCCGGTGATACGCAGACAGACGGGCTTCTTGAAAAAGGCATATCCTGCATTTCCGGCTCGTTTAAGGGAAAAGACGAAAACAGCCTTTACAGAATAGCTTTACCTCAGATAGATATTGAAAATGACAGCTATGAAACCATAAACGAAAAGCTGTCATCGGCGTTTTCAACCGAAAATGCAAAGAAAAACGCCGACCTTGCTTCAAAGCTTACCGCTTCGGGGCTGAAAACAAGAAAAGAAGAAAAAAACAAAAACAACAGAAACAAGATATATTATTCATACGGCTCCGTTTATAAAGCGGGCAAATAAAAAACATCGGAAAAGAAGGCAAAAACTCAAAATGAAAAAAGCAACCTCCATTATCGCATTATTTCTCGCAGTTCTTATGATTTTTACATCCTGCGGCGAAATCAAAAAAGATGACACGGAAACAGAAACCACCGTCACCGAAACCACCACCGAAACAACGACCGCATCAAAATACAGCCCGGATGACAAGCTCATTGCGCTTACCTTTGATGATGGTCCGGGTGCGGGCTCAACAAATAAAATTCTTGATGTTCTGAGTAAATATGATTCCGCAGCAACATTTTTTGTTGTGGGTTACAGCGTTGACGAACACCCGGAAACGGTTAAAAGAGCCTTTGATTTAGGCTGTGAAATCGGCAACCACACAAAGGACCATAAATATTTCACAAAGCTTTCTCCGTCCGAGCTTGATTATCAGCTCGGTTATGTCAACGATGCCGTTGAAAAAATAACCGGAGTAAGGCCCACTCTGTGCCGCTCCCCCGGAGGGTTCTACAAGGGCGTACTTGATCAGATAGGCATGTCGGATATTCTCTGGGATATTGACACAAACGACTGGAAAAAGAAAGACGCCGCCAACAAGAACCGTACAGCTGAAAAAAGAAACGCAGATATCGCCGCTATCGTAAATCATGTTATGAATCAGGCATCAAAAGGCGATATCATTCTCATGCATGACATATATGATTTCTCCGCCGATGTGGTTGAAGAGCTTGTGCCGAGGCTTATAGATGCAGGCTTCAAGCTTGTTACGGTAAGTGAAATGTTCAACGCCTACGGCAATAAGCTGAAGCCAAACCATGTTTATTTCTCCGTTGACTTCAACGCTGCTGTCAGCACCGTAAAGCTTGACCCCGGTGACTATACCGTCACAACCAAGGGCAGTTACCTTAATATCCGCTCGGCACCCGATACGGAGGGTACCGTGATCGGAGGCATACCCAACGGCACCAAAGTCACCGTAAGCGAAAGCGTTGAGGGCTGGGCAAAGGTAACCTTTAATTCCATAATAGGATGGGTAAACGCAGATTTCCTCAAATAACTCTGTGAATTATCGGAAGTGACTAACTATTAAAAGTCAAGGGTTTTTTATTGAAAAAAATCAAAAGAAAAAAGGTGCACTTTAATAAGCCCTATGTTTCAAGGACTTTTGAAAAAGTTAGTTAAAGATTATCTTATGGCATCCGGATCATAA
>JAZUJJ010000042.1:0-55318 GCA_045642725.1 Acutalibacteraceae bacterium | reverse complement strand
TTGTAGGTTTACAATTGATGTGTTACAAAAGCGAAAAAAAGAGTGACGAACAGGAACTCCATGTGTTACAGTTAAGTTGCTACACAAAAAAGCAAACAAGGAGGCTGTTCGTCAATGAATACTGTAACACAAACAATGCGCTATCGTCAAGCACTTATCAACTATGCTGACAAATATGGTGTGACAAAAGCGGCAATCCGATATAAAACAAACCGCCAGTATATCTATCGTTGGAAAAAGCGTTATGACGGTACGCTGCAATCACTCGCTGACAGATCTCATCGACCTCATCATCACCCCAACCAGCATACAGATGAAGAAATAAAACTGATCACCGATATGAGAAAGCGCAATATGAATGCCGGATTGGTTGTATTCTGGGTCAAGCTTCGTCAGAGAGGGTATACACGTTCTGTTACTGGCCTTTACAGATTTCTGATAAAGCAAGGTCAGATGACTGTTAAGCCGCCAAATCCCAAATATATTCCAAAGCCCTATGAACAAATGCAATATCCCGGTCAAAGAGTACAGATAGATGTAAAATTCGTTCCCGAAGCTTGTATTGTAGGTGATGCAAAAGGAAAAAAGTTCTATCAATATACAGCTATCGACGAGTATTCAAGATTTCGCTACCTTGAAGCCTTTGAGGAACACAGTTCTTACAGTTCCGCTGTGTTTCTTGAGCATCTGATTAAAAAATTCCCGTTTAAGATAGAATGTGTCCAAACAGATAACGGACTTGAGTTTACAAAGCGGCTCGGCCATACTGAAAATCCGACGCCCACACTGTTTGAGGCTCGCCTCAAACAGTGTGGCATAGCTCACAAGCTCATAAAGCCTTACACGCCGAGGCACAACGGAAAAGTTGAACGCTCTCACAGAAAAGATAACGAATATTTCTATGCCACGCACACTTTTTATTCTTTTGATGACTTCAAAAAACAACTTACTGTATACAACAGATGGTACAATAAATTCCCTATGCGTCCTCTAAACTGGAAATCTCCTGCCGATTTTTTAAACGCTTTTTTATCCAACGGCGAAGTTTTCTAATTTTGTAACACATCATTGACAAACCAACACAGATTTGAAGAATATAACATCACTTTTGCCGAAAACAAGTTCATTCAGTATTATCCGAATAGAATTCTTCCGGCTCCACATCAAGGGTTTTGCATATCTTAATCACCGTATCAAATGATGCACCGCCGATATCCCTTGATAGCAATGTCATCAGTGTACTGTACGGTATATCTGCTTCGGCAGAAAACTGCCTTAAACTCGGGTATTTATCAAGAATCAGATTGCGAAGCCGCAGTTGTCTGTATTATACCACAGATGTTTTTTATTTTCCACTTTACTTGATACTTTATTTACCACTTTAATTGCCACTTTTGAAGTGACAATTAAATTTACATCACCGTATCAAGCAGTTCGTCTGCAACACCATCGTTTTTACTCAAATCTGCGGCAAAAATGAAAAAAGTCAAAATTTCAAATCAATTCTGCGTTATATCCGGAACTTTTGAAATTCTGACTATAATAGTAATGTAAGGCTTTTCAGAAAGTCTTGAAACGAGCGGTTATGCTTTTCGGAGCATAGCCGTTTTTCTTATGCCCGAAAAAATTTTTTGAAAAAGGCTAATATTTTTTGTCTTTTCGCTGGCTACCTATTGAGGGGACTTTTTCAAATTGAGGCAAATCCACCCGGCAAATCAAAAAAAGATTTGAAAAGGCTTTACGTTTTGGCATTCTCATTTCCTATACAATTGAGGGGCTTTTTCAAGGCAAGACAAATCTATCCGAAATAATTTTTGCAAACGGTTAACTTTCTGGCATTTTCGCTGCCTACCTATTGAGTGCCTTTTCAAATTAAGACAATTTAATAGGTAAAACGAAAAAATATTTATTTAAACGGTTAACTTTCAGACATTTTCACTGCCTACCTATTGAAGGGCTTTTTAAAAATGTACCCGAAACGGCGAAATATTTCGCAAATAATTCAAAGGAGGAATTTCAAATGAATAACACATCATAGAAAAATAATCATCACAACAAAAGCGAGGGTTACTGATGCGGCGTAATGACAGACCCGTAAGGGCGCACTTCTATACTGTTTTCGGCAAACAGTATTGTGCGCTCTGCGAGGCCGATATGAAAATCCGAATTTTCATATCTCTCCATACTTCGTATGACAAGGACTTCGGTCCTTCGCTGTTTCACAGCTACCCAAAGCAAAAACAATTCCCGCTCGGTAAAAATACCAGGCAGGAATTGTAAAAGACAAAGAATGCGACCATCAAAGAATAAACAAGAAGGGAGGAATCGTAAATGAAGCGTTCGACTTATGATATGGATATATTTATTCAGATAACTGTTGCAAAGTAACGAAAACGGAGAATGGATATATCCCGATGAATTCACAATTATTGAAAAAGCAAATTTTGACCGCTGTATCAATTTCATGGTGAAAATGCTTGAAAAATACCGCAGTCAGATTGAAACGGAGATTTCCGGAACTGAACAATCCGATTAAAATCTTTACCGCTGTTCTTGACAGAATCGAAAAAAACAATATAATGGAATCAGATAGTTTGACTGCTGATTACCATAATGTATTTGGAGGTACTTTATGAGTACTGCTAATTGTTACACATACATCCGTGTGTCAACCGCAATTCAGGTTGACGGTTACAGCCTTGATGCTCAGAGGGAGCGTCTGCGTAAATTCGCAGCGGGCAATGAGCTTAATGTTGTGGGCGAATATTGCGATGCGGGCAAGTCCGGCAAGAATCTTGAGGGCAGACCGGATTTCAAGCGTATGCTTGACGATATTGAAAGCGGGAAAGACAATGTTGCTTATGTGCTTGTTTTCAAACTTTCTCGTTTTGGCAGGAACGCCGCCGATGTGTTATCATCACTCCAGATAATGCAGTCATACGGTGTGAATTTAATTTGTGTTGATGACGGAATCGACAGCTCCAAGGACAGCGGCAAGCTGATGATTTCAGTTTTATCGGCGGTTGCCGAAATTGAACGGGAAAACATTCTCATTCAGACTATGGAAGGCAGAAAGCAGAAAGCCCGTGAAGGCAGATGGAATGGCGGATTTGCTCCTTACGGCTATGAGCTTATCAACGGCGAATTACATATTGTTGAGGATGAAGCGGAAATAATAAAGCTCATTTTCAACAAGTTCATCACCACCAACATGGGCATAGGCGGTGTTGCCGACTGGCTCAACAATAACGGATACAAGAAGAAATTAAGACAGAACAACAAATATGAACATTTCACCGTACATTTTGTAAAAGGCGTTCTGGATAACCCCGTTTATTGCGGCAAAATAGCATTCGGCAGACGCAAGACCGAAAAGATAAAAGGAACAGTCAATCAAACTCATGTTATCAAAAGTGATGACTATCTCTTGTATGACGGGCTGCATGATGGTATAATTTCAGAGGAAGACTGGAATGTTGCTCACGCAAAGCGCCTTGAAACAGGTCACGCCAACGAAAAGCGATACGATGTTGAGCATGAGCATATTCTTACCGGGCTTTTGAAATGTCCTGTTTGCGGCGCAGGTATGACCGGCAACTTTTCAAGAAAACACGGCAGGGATAAATATGAGAGATTTTATTATCACTGCAAACACACCCGTTTTCTTGAAGACGGCAAAAAATGCGGCTACAAAAAGAACTGGAATCAGGATGATGTAAATCAGGCAATTGAGCAGGTTATCCGTGCACTTACATTCAATCCGGATTTCAAAGGTGCAATGGAAAAGCAGGTCGGCGGAGCACTTGATACGGAAAATCTCGAAACTGAGATTTGCAATCTGCGCACACAGCTTCGCCGCAAGGAAACAAACAAAAACAATCTGCTGATTCAGATTGATGCCCTTAATCCCGATGATGCACATTATGCCAAAAAGGCGGAGGATATGGATATCCGTCTTAACAATTTCTATGCCGAGATTGAAGCACTTGAAAAGCAGATTGAAGATTCCGAAACAAGGCTGACGGAAATTAAACAGCAAAAAATCAATGCCGATACAATCTACCGTTTTCTTCTTTACTTCGATAAATATTATGATAAGTTTTCGGATAAAGAGAAGAAAGAATTTATGCAGCTTCTTGTTGAAAAGATTGAAATATTTGAGCAAAAGCAGGATGACGGCAGATTTCTTAAAAGCATCAAATTCCGCTTCCCGTTATATTTCAATGGAAGCTATGTCAGGGACTTGTGTTTGACTGATGAAAGTACACTTGAGACGGTAGTCTTGATGTCAAGGGTAAAGGAATAACGGCTGAAAAGTGCCCGATTTCAGGGATTTTTCGCTTAATCACAGACATTCAAATCGTTCAATATGAACCATTATGTAAATAAAAATAAAATCCGAGGTGACACATATTGTTGATTAAAAGAATAATTGCGATTATTACAGCATTTCTGAGTGTTCTGTTTGCCAACACTCCTATTACGGGGCTTTTCGTTGAAAGCAAAGGCACGGAACACAGATACATTATCATTCAGGATGCCGATAACGAAAATACTATCGCGCTTATTAAAGAACTTTACGGCGAAACAAATCCCGATAACGAGGTCATGTATGCTATCGGCGTATGCGGTCCGATGCTTTTGACAGATTCCCCGGAGGTTATTGCGAAAAAAACGGAAAAAGCCTTTCAGCTTGCAGTAAAGCATAATATCCCTGTATGGTTTCAGATTGACGATATCAACAATCAGTATTATGCCTATGCAGGTGAGGACTATGTTACCGCGGACAAATGGTATGAAAATCCCGAAAATATTGAAAAGCTCAGCTTCGGAGACAGCGCGCCTCTTGCGCCCTACTGGTTTAACTGGGGCTCTTGGATGCGGACACCCGCCATGCCGTGTCTTAACTCGGAAAGTTTTATCGAATTTATAAAATCACAGCTTGAAAACGGATTTCTGCCTGTACTTGCAAAATGGATGGACTTTCTTGAAGAGCTTGACCGTGAATATCTTTTTGCGGGGGTAAGCGTCGGCTGGGAAACAAGAATCCCCGATTACACGGAGATTCCGGACGGAACAGCTGACCAGAACGGTGTTGAAATTACAAAAGAAGAGCAGAATATGACAGGATACCGTGCACTTGAAAATCTCGGATATACAGATGAAGCTTCACTTGAGGCTGAGGCAAAAAGGCAGAATATCAGTGTCGGTAAACTTCGCTTTAACCTTCTTTCTCGGGTCGTTCACGACTATTCCGAAATGATATGCAAAGAAATCTACGATACAGGCGTTGAAAAAACTAAAATTTTCACTCACCTTGTAATGAATACAAACATTATTGAAAAGGACAAGGATCTGAGCTATAATTCTCCACCGATATCCGCGGCAGTAAACGATTATTCAACACCCGGTTTTACAAACAATTATGATGTTTCACTTACGCGGCTTGGAACACTAAAAACTCAAATCGCAAAGGCAGACTCTACTCAGCAGCATTACGGAATCGTTGAGGGCTATGCAATGGGTCTTAACGAGAGTAAAAAAGAAACGGTGAAATATTTCAACCGGCTTTTTTCAAGCGGAGCCATTGTGGTTGCCGTTTACGGCATCCATGACAGCAGTGATTCGATTTTCGCTGTTCCTAAAACCGCCGACGCCCCGTTCACTCAGGCAGTACGCCGGATTATAGGAAATGGATGAAATTTAATAAAAAAATTTCATAAACCGGACAAATATAAAAAAGTGGATTTTTATAAGAACACTGAAAAATATTATCTATTTCATCGTCAAGCTTAGAATATCTATACCATTATGTTGGATACTGTTCAATAATCATTAAACTGTGGTCAAAGGACAGCGTTATTTGCGATATAACCGTTGATTATGTAAAAATGGAATGGGTAAATTCATAATTGCCGATTAGTTCCCGTAAACACATATGGTTCAGGCGCCGGATTAGTTGTCACCCATTTTGGCGGTAGATATGTTTCCGCGTACAGGCAGAAAAAATTGACATCTATTTCACTATGTCGACTCATGTTGAGACGGTAGTGTCTTTAACTAGAAAACATATCGACTTTGATAATGAACACTCAAAAAAAGAGATTTGAAAAAGCAGGATTTAAGGCATAACTCAAAACTATTAAAAGCGGATGATTTATAAATGAGTATAAATAATATTTATTACGCAGATATATTTAAGCGGAAATCTTTTCATCTGTTCAGAAATGTCGGTTCGGATAAAATCAGTAACAGTGAGCTTGAAGACATAAAACAGGCATTTGAAAATTTTGACAGGTTATACCCTGAAATCAAAACGGCAATAAGAATTCTTCCCGCTGCCCGGGTGAATTTCAAAAGAGATGCCGAATACTGCATCCTGATTTACAGTGAAAATAAAGACAACTATCTGATGAATGCGGGATATATAGGAGAGCAGCTTGATTTATATCTTGTTCATCATAACATAGGCTCATTGTGGTTCGGTATAGGAAAGCCGGACATAAAGACTTATGCTGGACTTGATTATGTGATTATGATTGCAATTCACAAGGTCAATAATCAGTCGCTTTTCAGAAAAGATATGTTCAAGGCAAAAAGAAAGCCTCTTGATGAAATCTGGCTCGGAGAAACCTCGGGCGTTGCGGAAACGGCAAGATTTTCTCCGAGTGCCTGTAACACACAGCCCTGGTTTGTAAAAAATGAAAACGGAATCATTACGGTTTCAAGGTACAAGCAGCCGGGTAAAAGAGGCATTATGCCGGCAAATGCGGTTTCCTATTACAACAGAATTGATTTGGGCATTTTCCTTTGCATTCTTGAACTGTGCATGGCAAAGAATCATATTGAATTTGAAAGAACACTGTTTGTTGATGACGGAGCAGACAGAGAATATACAAAATCAGCAGAATACCGTATCTCCCGGGAATAAAATCCAAGCTGGGGATAAACTTCGGCTCAATCACATAATGATATGAAACAGTTTTACTCATTCTGAAATAAACCGAAAGGGGAATTATTATGCGTCCGGACCCTGACAAGCTTTTTCCGAATCCTGCCATACCGAGCCTTTGTTACATCAAAAATGCGGTAAAGAATCCGAGAATCATTATCGGTGATTATACATATTACGATGATGTTGACGGGGCGGACAGATTCGAAGAGCATGTGACCCATTTTTATGATTTTATCGGTGACAGGCTTATAATCGGCAAATTCTGTGCCATAGCAAAGGGCGTGGAATTTGTGATGAACGGCGCAAACCACCGTATGGACGGAGTAACTACCTATCCGTTTTATATTATGGGAGGTGACTGGGGCTCAGCCATTGCTCCCGTGAAGGATGAGCTGCCGCTTAAAGGTGATACGGTTGTTGGCAATGATGTCTGGATAGGTCAGAATGTTACGGTCATGCCCGGTGTTCATATCGGCGACGGGGCAATAATCGGAACAAATTCAGTAGTGGCAAGAGATATTCCGCCCTATTCCGTTGCGGTGGGTAATCCGTGCACCGTTGTCAAAAAGAGATTTGATGACGAAATGATTGAATATCTGCTGAAATTACAGTGGTGGAACTGGGATATTGAAAAAATCGAAGCGAATTTCGAAGCCCTTTCATCCGGAAATCTTTCGCTGATAAAAGCAATCGGTCAGGATTAACAACTGAAAAAATATACTCGGAGGCAAGATGATGAAAGACAAATATTTTGATTTTTTAGTTCATGGCGGTGATTATAATCCTGACCAGTGGATGGCAACAAAAGAGGTCTGGGATGAAGATATGCGCCTGATGAAGCTTGCGCATATCAACAGCGCCACGGTGGGCATTTTCTCCTGGGCTGTGCTGGAGCCGGAGGAGGGTGTATATAATTTCGGCTGGCTTGACGAGATAATGGATAAATGCTATGAAAACGGCATTTCCGTTGTGCTTGCAACGCCCTCGGGTGCCCGCCCCGCCTGGCTTGCTCAGAAATATCCCGAGGTTCTTCGTGTTGAAGAAAACGGCATAAGAAATGAATACGGCGTTCGTCATAACCATTGTCTTACCTCGCCCGTTTACCGTGAAAAGGTACAGAATATCAACCGAAAAATTGCCGAGAGATATAAAAACCATCCGGCGCTGAAAATGTGGCATATTTCCAATGAATACAGCGGTGAGTGCCATTGCCCGCTTTGCCGCGAGGCTTTCAGAAACTGGGTCAGGGAATACTATCACAACGATCTTGACGAATTCAATCAGAAGTGGTGGAATGGCTTCTGGAGCCACACCATGACGGATTGGAGCCAGGTGGATTCACCGAAATACAGAGGCGAAAATCATGTTTCCGCCATGAAGCTTTGCTGGAAACGTTTTGTGACGGATTCCCACATTTCTTTCTTTGAAAATGAAATTGCTCCTCTGCGTGAGCTTACGCCGGATATTCCCATAACCACAAACTTTATGAGAATGTATTCGGGCATTGATTATCAGCGTTTTGCCTCACATCTTGACATAATAAGCTGGGATAATTACCCCGAGTGGAGAGCGGATTCAAACGCCGGTGTTGCGGCGGAAACCGCTTTTGTTCATGATGTTTTCCGTTCAATGAAGGGCGGCAAACCGTTCTTTATGATGGAGAGCACACCGGGTATTGTCAACTGGAAGCCCGTTAACAAGCTGCCGAAGCCCGGCCTTCAGGAGCTCGGCTCAATTCAGGCCGTTGCTCACGGCGCGGACAGCGTTCAGTATTTTCAGTGGCGTAAGAGCCGCGGCGGTCACGAAAAATTTCACGGTGCGGTCGTTGACCATTGCGGTCACGAAAACACAAGAATATTCCGTGACATAAGCCGTCTTGGCGGCGTGCTCGAAAAGCTCGGTGGCGTTGTCGGAGAGAGAAGCAAAGCAAAGGTTGCTGTTATCTGTGACTGGGAAAACAAATGGGCAACGGATTATTTCTGCGGCTATAACAACGAGCACAGAGATTATATAAATGAATGTATCAAATGGTATAAGCCTTTCTATGAAAAAGGAATATGCACCGATGTTATACCAATGGACGGCGATTTCTCCGGCTATGATATAATTGTTGCTCCGTTCCTGTATATGCTTAAGGACGGCACTGCACAGCGCATTGAAAAATATGTGGCTGAGGGCGGAAAGTTTGTCGGAACTTATCTTACGGGAGTTGTTGACAGCGATGACCGTGCTTTCCTCGGCGGTATGCCGGGCGAAAAGCTGAGAGAGGTTTTCGGCGTATGGGCCGAAGAAACGGATTCCATTCCCGCTTATCTTGAATCCTTTGCATCCTTTGGCGGTAAAAAATACAAAATCGACCATGTCTGCGACATCATTCATGCGGAAACAGCCGGAATTCTCGGTAAATATGAGAGTGATTTCTACGCGGGTATGCCGAGCGTTACGGTCAATGAATACGGTAAGGGCAAGGCATATTATGCGGCATTCAGAAATGACGGCGATTTTGCCTGCGATTTCTGCGAAATGCTGATAAATGAAACGGGCATTGCCGCCGATTGCAATATTACCGCTGAAAAAGGAATCGAAATGCGCAAAAGAGGCGATTTCATATTCCTGATGAATTTTTCGGGCGAAAGCCGCAGCGTGATTTTTGACAAAGAGTACGAAAATGTACTCAGCGGAGAAAAGCTCAGCGCAAAGGCGGAAATACCCGACTGCGGTTATATTATCGTGAAATAAAAATCAAAAAGAAAATCCGACCGTGTTCGGGGAAAGCCCGGATATGGCCGGATTTTGCTATGTTTTTTTGCGGATACGGAGAAAAAGCCGGGAAAATATGATAAATTTCCGGCAAATGCTTTTTTATCCTTGATTTGAAAGGTATATAATGTTATTATCTGTATCAATAATTATAAATAACCGGGGAAATGTAATGGGAAAAATAAAGGATAAAAAGGCTTTCACTCTGAATATCGTCAACTGGGTGCTGAGCATTACACTTTGCGGGCTGGGAATCTGTCTTTGCACAAAGGCTTCTTTCGGCCTTTCGATGATAGCCGCTCCGCCGTATATAATTCATTGCTTTGTAAGAGATTTTTTGCCGGGATATACTCAGGGTACTTCGGAATATGTCTGGGAGGGCCTGCTTATTATCATTACCTGCGTGATTGTCAGACGCTTCCGCCCGAAATATCTGCTTTCGCTGCTGACTGCGGTCATCAGCGGGCTGGTAATAGATTTCTGGCTTTGGGTTTTCGGCGGCAACGGAGTTTTTGAAACAATGACGCTGCGTGTAATTGCTTTTGCATTGGGAATTACCATCACCGCTCTTGCCATTGCTTTTGTTTTCCGCACAAAATTGCCGCCCCAGGTTTATGAGCTGGTGGTGACTGAGGTTTCCGATAAATACGGCTTTGATAAAAACAAAACCAAGCTTGTCAATGATATAATAATGTTTGCGGTAACGGTTCTGCTTGCTCTTTTTCTTACCCGTTCGTGGAACGGAGTGGGAATAGGAACCGTAATTGCGACCGTTGTCAACGCTCCGTTGATTAAATTTTTCGGCAAAATCATTGATAAGGCCGAAAAAACGGAAACCTGACAAAACTTATCGGCATTTGGTTGTTTTTCATATAACAATGTGCTATACTTTCAAATCAGAAAAATCAGTGTGAACTTCGGAGGTCGCTATGCCTGATATCAGAACCGAAAAATATGTAAACATTTTGTCGGAAATGATAAGATGTGAAACCGTTTCAAAATACGGAATTATTGAAGAAGAAAAGTTTCTGAAATTCCACGAGCTGCTTAAAAAGCTGTTTCCGGATTTGTTTGCTGTTTGTGAAATTGAGGTTTTCAAAGGCAGTCTGCTTCTTAAATGGAAGGGCACAGGCTCTGACAAGGAGCCCGCTCTTTTTATGAATCATCACGATGTTGTAAATGCGGTCGGTGACTGGAAGCACGACCCGTTTGCGGCACAGGTCGCCGACGGAAAGCTTTGGGGCAGAGGAACTCTTGACACCAAGGGCGGGCTTTTCGGAATGCTCCAGGCGGCAAATGAGCTTGTTTCCGAGGGCTTCACTCCGAAAAGAGATATTTATTTTGAGTCCTCCTGCACAGAAGAAACTACGGGAACCGGTGCGGATATAATTTCAAAAGAACTTGAAAAGAGAAACATCCGCTTTGATTTCATTATTGATGAGGGCGGAATGATAGTTGAGGAACCCATTGCAGGTGTAAAGGGCTATTATGCCATGGTCGGTATGGGCGAAAAAGGCTGTGCGGATATTAAATTCATAGCCCGTTCAAACGGCGGTCATGCCTCAACACCCGGCAAAAACACTCCTCTTGTCAGACTCGGCAAGTTTATGGCAGATGTGGAAAAATCCAATATTTTCGTATGCGAAATGTCACCCACAATCAAAGAGATGCTGCTTCGCCTTTCACCCGCCATGTCCGGTGTGCTTAAGGTCGTTTGCGGTCACCCCGGCTTTTTCAAGCCGCTTATAAAGGCGGTCGTTCCCTCAGTTTCTCCCGTTGCGGGCGCACTTTTCAAAACGACTCTGGCATTTACCACCTGCAAGGGCTCAGAGGGTCTGAATGTTCTTCCTCAGGAAGCTTATGTTACGGGGAATATGCGTTTTTCACATCATCAGGGCGGCAAAAACAGCATTGACGCCGTGAGAAAAATCGCAGAGAAATATGATATTGAGGTTGAAGTTATTGACGGCGGCTTCGAGTCCTCTGTTGCCGATTTCAATTCGGATGCTTTCAAGCTTGTTGAAGCGGCGGTTACATCGGTTTATCCCGATGTAAAAACCGTTCCTTATATTATGACTGCCGCCAGTGACTGCAGATTTTTCTCAAGAAACAGTGATAACTGTCTGAGATTCCTGCCCTTTAAGATAACCGATGAACAGATGGCAAGTATTCACGGTTATGACGAAAATGTTGATATTGATACTCTTGCCCCGGCGGTTGATTTTTACAGATATATCATGCAGAAACTTTAATTGAACGGAGAGGGAATTATGGCTGAAATTAAAACCAATAAGGAATTACGAAAGCTCACAAGAGCATCGGCAAAGGTGCTTGACGAAAACATCATTTTGCTTGATTACAAAAATGAATATGACCTTGACGGCCTTCTTCGTCAGGGTGTTTCAAGCATCGGTGACCTTATTAAATTTGCGGTGAAGCTCTCCGGCTATAAAGAGAGTGATTTCACAATCGGGACCGCAAAGGGCGGCGGATGCTCAACATTTGACGCTTTTACCCCCGACGGTGACCACATTATGGGCAGAAACTTTGACTTTAAGGTTGCTCCCTGCCTTGTGCTCTGGACCCACCCGAAAGGAAATTACGCCAGCGTTTCCGTTGTTGACCATAATTTCCTGACCTATGGTAAAAAACGCCATAAATATAATGACAAGAGAACTGCCCAGCTTCTTCTTGCCCCGTATTGCTGTGTTGACGGCATAAACGAAAAGGGCCTGAGCATTGCAGTTTTGCAGATAAAGGCAAAAGCAACAAAGCAGACAGACCCGTCAAAGCTCAACATTACTACCACGGCAATGGTTAGAGCCGTCCTTGACACCTGCTCAAATGTTGATGAAGCCGTGGAGCTTTTCAAAAAGTACAATATGCACGATTCTCTTTTCTGCTGTTATCATTATCAGATTTCCGACAACAGCGGCAGATCGGTCATTGTTGAATATATTGACAATGTACTTCATGTTTATGAAAAGAACAGCGATAAATACGGCGTTGAGGGCTCCGTGTTTGAGGATGACGGTATCAAGCGCACATACGCCACAAATTTCAGCCTGACAAAGGATATAGGTTCCTTCAAGGTTGAACAGCACGGTGAAGACAGAGCAGATGCAATGAAAAAGGTGCTTACCGAAAAGAACGATGTTCTTACGGAAATGGAAGCCATGGATTTGCTCAACTATGTTAAGCTTGACTATGACCACCCCAAATATCCGTGGAGAATAGAAGCTCTCTGGAGTGCTGTCTATAATTCAGCAAAGGCTACACTCAAAATTGCCGCAGGTGTTGATTACACCAGAATTTATACATTCTCGGCAACGGAGCCGGAAAAAATTCTTTCCGAAGACAGTATAGAAAAATCCGCATATCCTGCAGGAAACTGGGATTATCTTTAATAAAATCATAATAAACAACCCGGAATACCGAGTAATCGGTATTCCGGGTAATTTTATTTATTAACTGTTATTATGCTTTTGCTGTTTTACTTCCCGTTATTTTCTTTATGATAAGCAGGGTGATAATAAGCACTCCAAAGGCGGCGGGGAGGCAGATTGCCGCTTTTTTAACAATGCCTGCGAGTATATATGAGGCGAAAGAAATGGAGAGTACCACAGCGGCGTAAGGCAGCTGAGTTTCAACATGGGCAAGGTGGTCACAGCCTGCCGCTGTTGAGGACATTATATTTGTGTCGGAAATCGGTGAACAGTGGTCGCCGCAGACGGCACCTGCAAGGCAGGCGGAGATTGAGATGACCGTCATGGTTTCGTCAAGGCCGATGCCCACAACTATGGGAAGAATAATGCCCATGGTGCCCCAGGATGTACCGGTGGCAAAGGCAAGGCCTACGGAAACAAGGAAAACGATAGCGGGCAGGAATGATGAAAGCCCGGCGGCACTTCCGGAGAAGACACCGGAAACAAAATCATTTACGCCGAGAAGCACGGTTATTTCGCTGAGTGACCAGGCGAAAATCAGAATCAGAATTGCGGGAACCATTGACTTGAAGCCGGAGGCAACCGATTCCATAAGCTCATTGAAATTGAGCAGATTACGCATATAGTAATAAATTACGGTAACGCCGACGGTGACGAGTGCGCCCATACTTAAGCCGAGGGAGGCATTGCAATCCGCAAAGGCATCAATAACGCTCTTGCCGTCAAAAAGTCCTCCTGTGTAGAGCATATAGGAAACGCAGGTAACAATAAGGAGCACAATGGGAAAAATAAGGTCGGGGAGTCTGCCCTTATCATTGATTTCCGTTTCTTCCGAAGCTGTTTCTGCTTTTGCTACCGTAAACACATCGCCTTTGAGAGCGTTACTTTCATGGAGCTTCATCGGGCCGAAATCAAACTGAAGTGCAGAGGTGAAAACGACCATGGCAAGGGTGAGCAGGGAATAGAAATTAAAAGGAATTGCCTTTAAGAACATTTCAACGCCGTTGACATTTTCCACGTTTGCGGAAACCGCGGCAGCCCAGCTTGAAATCGGCATTATCATACACATAGGTGCGGCAGTGGCATCAATGATATAAGCAAGCTTTGCCCTTGAAACCTTGTTTGTGTCGGTTATGGGACGCATAACATTGCCTGCGGTAAGGGTGTTGAAATAATCGTCAACGCTGAGCACAACACCGAGAGCAAAGGTTGAAAGCATGGCAACTCTGCGGGAGTGAATGTGGCGGCTTGCCCATTTGCCGTAGGCTTTTGTGGCACCGGAGCGGCTGAGCAGTGAAACGAGCACACCGAGGGTGACGAGAAAGGTCAGAATGCCGAGGTTGCTGCTGCCCGAAAGTCCGGAAAGAATACCGTGAGTGAATACGGCCTCAAGAGTATCAATGGTGTTGAAGCGTGAATAAAGCAATGCACCCGAAACGAGACCGAGAAACAGGGAGGAATATACCTCCTTTGTTATCAGGGCTAGCACAATGGCAACCAGAGGCGGCAGAAGTGACCAGGCGGTGCCTGTGAATTCATAGCCGTCAAGGGCGTGTCCGTAAACCGCAAAGCATATACCCGCAATCATCAGAATCAAAAAGACGGAAAGAGCGATTTTCTTTTTCATAAAGTTTTCCCTCCTTCGGACGGCATAAAAAAAGAGCCTGCCCGAAATAATCTGACAGTGCTCCGTAATATTTTACGACAGTGAAGTGCATATTCTGCACAACCCCAGCGCATAAGCCCGGCAAGGCATATACACTTCGGCGGCAGTCCTCTCATAACCCCGTGCTTGCCGGCACCGCAAATGAACTTTGCAGGGAATTACAAGGTGGCTGACGCACCCCTGATCGAAAATAATTATAAACCGATTTGACAAAATGTCAAGTTCATTTTTCTTCGTAAAAGTTTTTTACAAGGTCTTTGAAATGTTTTCCCTTGTGCTCAAAGTCTTTATAAACATTGTAGCTTGAGGCGGCGGGAGACATAAGGCAGGCACGGCCCGGCCTTGTGACCGTAAAGGCCTTTTCAACTGCTGCTTCCATATCCTCTGCAAGGATGAGATTTTTTGAGCAGCCTCTGTTGGCAAGATTGGAGCAAATCTGACGGCCGGTGTCCGGCAGACCTATCAGATTTTCAACAGAGCAGTTACAAAGCCAGTTTTCAAAATCGTCATAATCAATACCCACGGGCATACCGCCGAAAATAAGGGTATCAACATCGCCGATGGCTTCAACGGCCGCCATGGTGGCCTGCGGTATTGTTGCGATCGAGTCGTTATAAAACCTTAATGTTGAATAGGTGCCGACATATTCAAGACGGTGTTCAACGCCTTTGAAGTCAAGAACGGCACGGCTGATGTCATCGTCACTGACACCGAGGCACCTTGCAACGGTGGCGGCGATAAAGGTATTCATAAGGTTATGTGCGCCGATAAGGTAGCTGTTCTGCTCAATGGCTTCATATATTCTTTCGTAGCCGCTGATACCCGTTGACACCTTTATGATTGTTGACGGGGTGTTTGAAAAATTATAATAGCTGTCATAGCTCTGGTTTGCGTTGCAGACGAAATAATCCCTGCCCGTCTGATGCCTTACGATATTCAGCTTTGAGGTAACATAGCCCGTAAAGCCGTTGTGATGCTCAAGATGCTCGGGGTAAATATTTGTCATAACGGCAATGTGAGGGGAAGCGGTGGTAAATTCAAGCTGATGTGAAGACATTTCGATTATTGCAATGTCCGGCTCTCCGTCTTCAAGAGTGTCAAGCACGGGCAGACCGATGTTGCCGATAAGGCAGACGCTTTTGCCCGCCTGCTTCAGCATATTATATATCAGAGATGAAACCGTCGTTTTTCCTTTTGTTCCCGTTACGCCTACGCAAAGGCAGTCGGAAAAATGAAGAAACAAGTCGGTCTGACAGGTTATGGTTACATTTTTCGGGATGATGAAATCACGGAAGGAAACGCCGGGGGTTTTGATGACGATTTCATAATCCTTCATGCTTTCAAGATAATCTCTGCCGCAGTAGGTCGTTACCTTCGGGTCGGAAATATCAATATCTCTTATGTCTGCAATGCCTATCTCTTTTTCCGGCAGATGTCTGCGGATTATATCATAGGTTGACCGACCCTCACGGCCGAAGCCGAGAATCAGCACTTTATGACTGTCTATAAATTCGATAAGCTGCTTAAACATAATTTGTCCTCAGTGAAAAATGATTTTTTATATTATATCAAAAACGAATGTGTTTATCAAGAGAAAAAGAAAAGAGATGACCGGCGGAAGAGCTCCGCAATCATCTCCTTTAACATTTTGCTCTCAGAAGTTTCCTACATAAGAAAGAACTTCATTTACAAAAGCCCAGAACGGATTCCAGATGGGGTAGAATTTATCAAGCAGGGCTGCGATTGCCGATGTGTCGATGGTTTTAAGGTCGAAGTTGGCCATAACATCGAGGGTGCCCTGGATGAGATTAAGAATACCGCTGAAATCTATACCGTTGATGAAATCTGTAATTGCTTCCATATAAACATCCTCCTTACAGTTTTTGTACCTGCATTATATTCTAAAGGAATAATTTTGTCAAGTAAACAAATGTAAATAATATATTAACCCGTTTTCAGCTTTCGATACAGTAAGCCTTATATCTGTCAACAAGACCCGCATCTGCGGTGATGTCAAAATAAAGGCCGTCGCCTCTGTAAGCCTCGCTGTGAATGATTCCGTCCTTGCGGAGAATTGCCGCCGCACCGCCGTCGGAATAAGGAATAAGCATTTTTACCCGTGCTCTTGTGGGCGGCAGGGCTTTTGAAACGGCATCAAGCAATTCATCAAGTCCCGTTCCCTTCAGGGCGGAAATTTTTACGGCACCGGGCAGATGAAACAGGGTTTCATCTGATTCGGGCAGGTCACATTTATTAAAAACGGGGATAATGGGCTTGTCGGTGCAGCCGAGCTCCTTCAGCAGGTCATCCGTAACCTCAAGATGCTCACGGCACTCCGGGTCTGAGGCATCACAGACATTCAGTATGACCTTTGCACAGACAGCCTCTTCAAGCGTTGACTTGAATGCCTCAACAAGATTGTGTGGCAGGCGGCGGATAAATCCGACCGTGTCAATGAGCATGATTTTTCTTCCGTCGGGCAGGCTGAGGGCTCTTGATGTGGGGTCAAGGGTCGCAAAAAGCTTGTCCTGAGCCAGAACACCTGCCTGCGTCAGAGTATTCATAAGAGTGGATTTGCCGGCGTTTGTGTAGCCGACGATAACCACGGTTTCAACTCTGTCTTTTTCGCGTCTTGCTCTTGCAAGATTACGGCGCTTTTCCAGCTCTTCAAGCTCGTCCTCAAGTGTTTTAATACGCCTGCGGATATGTCTTTTATCGCTTTCAAGCTTCGTTTCGCCGGGGCCTCTTGTGCCTATGCCGCCGCCGAGCCTTGAAAGCTTCGTGCCCTGACCCGTTAGCCGAGGCAGAGAATATTTGAGCTGAGCCAGCTCAACCTGAAGCTTGCCCTCGTTGCTTATGGCTCTTGCGGCAAAAATATCAAGAATGAGAGTCGTGCGGTCAATAACCCTGACCTTCACCGCATTTTCCATATTCCTTTGCTGAACGGGGGACAGCTCGCTGTCGGTAATAACAAGCTCCGCTTCGTTGTTTTCACAGAATTCCGCAAGCTCTTCAAGCCTGCCGCTGCCGAGAAAGGCGGCGTTGTCGGGCTTATCTCTTTTTTGAGTTATGAAGCCTATAACCTGAGCACCTGCTGTCATTGCAAGCTCTTCGAGCTCCGCAAGGGATGAATCGCAGTCATATTCTCCCGTATCGACGGCAACCAGAACGGCTTTTTCGGGCTCCTGCTTGTTTTCATAAAAATCCATAATATATACCAGATTTCAGTAACAAGGCTTCCGCATAAATACGGAAGCCCTGAAAATTATTAACCGATTACTATTGACTCTGCTTTAAGAATCTTTCCGCTGCCGCTGAATTTAACGGTAACATTGTCACCCTTGTTGAGAATAACAACACTTTCGTCCTTGGAAGCGGAGATTACATAGTATGCTTCGCTTGCATCAAGCTTGATGTAGTAGTAGCTTTCGCCGCCCTTGACAGCAGTTCTGATGTCGGTGATTTTGCCGGAAGCGGTGTCACCGTCAACAACGGGCTCTGTCTTTTCGGGCTCTTTATCTGTATCGGGCTCGGTGATTTCGGGAGCAATATCAACAATATCATCGGGGTCAATGTCAACCTCAATACCGCTGCCCTTAAGAGCCTCGATATAGCTGGCAAGACACTTTGAAAGGTCTGTGCCGTTGGCACCCATCTTGTTGTTGTTATACTGGGCAACATTGATAAGAGCATACTGCTGAACGATGTTGCTGCCGCTTGTCATATCCTTGAGTGAGAGGAAGTATGTGGGCTCACCGCCGATGTTGAGAAGCAGGGGGAAGGTTGCGGTATAGCCAAGGTCCTTAACACGGCCCTCTGCCGCAAGCTGAGCGGAATTTTCAGTACCGCCGGTAACGCTGTAGAAGACAGCTTCCTTTGTTCTCTGGTTTACAAGAGCAAAGCCCGTGATTGACTGGTCGGAGGTAACGGAGGTAATACCCGTGTACATCCATACATCGTCATCCTTGGCAATGTAGTTGTAGCCGGAAGTGGTTTTGATAACATTCTTCTGACCGAGGATTGAGTTCCAGAAGCCCTTCTGATATTTACCGTAGTTGTCATACTGCTCAACAATGAGGTCTGAGTCATAAACTCTGTCGATCCACTGAAGTGCGGGGTCGTCCTTGATTTCATCCACATTATAGCTGTTGTATTCGAACTCGGCACTGTCGGCTCTTACAACAACCGCACCGATAACATCGGTACCGCCGAAAAGGCCGATGGTGTTGTCAAGACGGGGGCAGATCCAGTAAGGAACGCCTTTGTCGTCAATTTCAAATGTGGCGTCTCCGAAAAGAGCGTTGGGGAATGAGAAACGAAGGCGGCGCTTAAGGAGCTTGTTAAAATGCTCGGCGGGGGAGAATTTAATGTGCTTGTCGGCATCAAGCTCAACGAACTTTGCGCTTTCGTTTGCCATATCAACAATAACATAGCCGGGGAAACCGTCTTTGGTATTGAAGACCCATTTGATTATGTTTGCATACTGAAGAGGAGCAACTCTGACGGGTGTGCCCTGATAGTTTATCTGAGTGTTTTCACTGTAAACGGTGAACTGTGAAACATAACCCATTTCGCCGAGGGAGCCGAGAGCTCTTGCGGCAATCTGAGTAGCGGAATCTTCATCAAGACGGGGAATTGCGCTGAAGGAAGCGGCATCCTGCTCCGCTATTTCTTCGGAGAAGTTGCTCTTTGTTCTTACATCAATTATCTTGCTGTAGCTCTTTGCTCTGAAGAACTGGCTGGAAACGATATATCCGATACCGACAGCAACAACAAGCAGAGCAATGATTATGCCGGGAACGATAGCTCTTCTCTTTACATAAGGTGTGTATTCGGGCTTGGAAAGAACTTTTGCGAAAAGTCCGTTGAATACAACATAAGAAGCGGCAACAACGCCGACATAAAGATAAAGGTTATAGTCCTTGGGGTTGAGTGCGGGAAGCATGAAATAGAAAGCAACTGCCGCAGTCACAACAGTGAGAAGCAGGCTGAGGGCTATTTTAAGCCCTGCTTTTTCGGGGGGAATCACTATTTCTTTCTGTGCTCCGCCGGGCTTTTTTGAAAAATCTACCTTAATAGGGTCCATAGGTTCATCTCCTTGAATGTGTGCAATAATGCATAGTAAATGTATTATACAGTATATTCAATAATATTACAAGTGTTTTCAAATATTTTTGCAGCTCCGGTATGGCGTCATTTAATCGGCTTGCCCCGGAATAAAGAACCCGCCCGGCTCAAAACAAAGCGTTTGAGCCGAGCGAAAGAATTAATGTTAGGTTTTAAGTATTGTGATTTCTCGGGAAATTATACTCTTTCTCTGTCACTTTCGATTATTTTTCCGGTTTTTGCATTGATGTCGAAATCATATTCATATCCGCCTGAAACGAACTCGATTTCATAGTGAGCGAACATATCGTCTGCGTCAAGCTCGCACTTGACATTTGCTGCATCCGCAGCATTTACGCCTGCTCTCTTGAAAGCGATGGCCTTTGCCTCGTCTTCGGAAATGAGGGATGAAGTGTCAACGGGAGCCTTTGTTCTTTCTTCAACATAGCGCTCCTTGCTGAATTCGCCGACTTTTCCTGACTGAGCATTGATTTCATATTCATATTCAATGCCGCCGCTTACGAATTCGATATCATAGTGAGCGATTCTGTCATCAGTGTCAAGCTTTGCTTCCTTGAATTCAACATCCGATGCCTTGAGACCTGCGTGCCTGAGAGCTGCATTCTTTGCGGAGTCAATGCTGATGAAGCCTTTTGAACCGGGCTTGGATTCTTCTGCTTTCTTGCTTTCCTGATTTGCGTTTGATGCGGGAACAGTTTCGGCTTTTTTGCTGTCATCGGCTTCTTTGTCACTTTCGATTACAGTGCCGTCAAGGCCGATTTCGTAATCGTATTCAAAACCGTTTGCCGTGAACTCAATGCTGTAATGGGGAACCTCGTCGTCTTTGTCAAGCTCGGGAGAACCGATTTCAAGAAGTGCTTCATTTTCGGAAACGCCTGCATGGTCGAAGGCAATTCCGATTGCTTCGTCTGCGGTGATTTCGGATACAATGGCTGATGTTGATGCTTCGGTTATCATGGATTCAACAACGGTCTGCTCTGCTTTGACATCGGGAGCGGTTTTTTCGGATTTGTCTGAGCAGGCTGTGAAGGTGAAGATGCTTCCTGCGATGATTGCGGTTGCTGCGACAGCGGCGATAATTCTTGATTTTTTCATATTCGTTATTCCTTTCTTCGTCGGGGTTTGTCCCTGACCTTGGTTAGATAATACCCTGCGAAGATTAAAGAAACATTAGAAAATCATAATTTTTCGGAAAAAATTATTTTGAATTCCGAGCCCTTGTCTTTTTCGGATTCAACACTTGCTTTTCCGCCGTGAAGCTCTGCGATTTTGCTGACCAGTGAAAGGCCGAGGCCGAAGCCTTCGCTGCTTCTTGACGAATCGGCGCGGAAAAATCTGTTGAATACCTTTTCGGCTTCTTCGGCGGTCATTCCGATTCCGTTATCCGCAACGGACAATATAATATTGTTTTCTTCTTTATATAGCTTTACTGTTGTTTTGCCGTTTTCTTTTCCGTATTTGACGGAATTCGTCAGAAGGTTTTCAAGAAGACGGCAGATGAGCACGGGCTCACAATCCATGGTAATACCGTTTTCGATTTCATAATCGATCCGTATTCCTCTGTCACTTCTGAAGCTGCGGCAGACCTCCTCACAGAGAAGACTGAGGTCGTTCGGCTCAAGTCTGAATTTTTCACTGTTCTGGTCTGCTCTTGTGAGAATCAGAAGAGTTGAAACCAGCGCGGTCATTTTATCTGCCTGCGATTGAATTTCTCTGAATGCTTCGGGATAATCGTCGGGGTCGGCATTTTTTGAAAGAGCAAATTCACATTCGCCCTTGATGACCGCAAGGGGAGTGCGAAGCTCGTGGGAAGCGTCGGAGGTAAACTGTCTTTCGTTTTCGAAGGATTTGCCGAGCCTTTCAAACATATCATTAAAGGTATCGGCAAGAACATGGATTTCATCTTTGCCGCTTCCGATTTCAATTCTTTTTGAAAGGTCGTTACCGGAGCTTATTTCTTTTGCGGCCGAGGTAATATCTTCAACGGGCTTTATGGTATGCTTTGCAATGAAATAAGCGAGTATAGCGGCAACAAGAATCAGCAGAGGCAGAGAATAAACGACGAATTTGTTTATGGTTGCAAATGCAGTTCCCGTGTTATCGGCAGGGGTGATGCCTCTTATCCATATACTGTCGGATGCGCTTGAAACGAATTCGATCTTAAAAAGCTCGGACCCTGCAACCTGATGATATTCAACTGATATTATTTTTGAGCTTTCCCTGTCAACGCCGGCATATTCAAGCGCGGTTTCAACCGCTTTTTCGGCGCTGATTCCGCTGCGGAATCTTGTGTTGCGGTATTCCGCTTCTTCAACCGAATCGTAATCGGCGGCACCCGTTTCACAGTTGATGACATTACCCGAGCGGATGTCAACCTCACATTCATATTTGTTGAAAAGAATCCGGGAATCGTAAACGAGATAGTTTTCGCCGTTGATTTTTTCTTTATATATTTTGCCGTTTCTGAATTCAATTTCAGAATTGAGTGAAGCGGGCAGCTCGCCCTTGATATATTTGCCGTCTGATGAATAAACACTTGCGTAAACGCCGTTTCCGTAAAACAAAAAATCGTTTTCAATGCTCAGAATACCGTTTTTTATTTCAACCTCGTCTGCGTTTCTTTCGACCGCCTGAATCAGTCTTTGCCTTAAATCCTCGCTGACCGCTCTTTTTCCGGCGGCAACAAGAGCGAATAAGCTTAACGCACAAACAAGCGTGAAAATCAGCGTTATCAGCAATGCGGTTTTCGCCTTAAATGATATTTTCATCAATCGCTCTCCTTTATGACATATCCGGAACCTCTTACGGTGCGGATAAGCTTCTTTTCGTAATCGTCATCAATTTTTTTGCGCAGATATCTGATATAGACATCAACAACATTCGTGCCGCCTTCATAGTCGAAATTCCAGATGTGGTTTTCAATCTGCTCACGGCTGAGTACATTACCTTTGTTGAGCATCAGACAGCGGAGAAGCTCAAATTCCTTTGCCGTCAGCTCAATATTCTTTTCGCCTCTCGAAACATTGTGAGAGCCGAGGTCGAGCGATAAATCGCCGCAGGTGAGAACGCTTGTTTTTACATCCGCTTTTCTTCTTATCATTACCCTTATTCTCGCAAGAAGCTCATCGAAGGAAAAAGGTTTTATAAGATAATCGTCTGCACCGATATCCAGGCCTTCAACACGGTCTTCAATGCTGTCTCTTGCGGTGAGAAAAAGCACGGGCACATTTATGCCCTTTGCCCTGATTTTTTTAACAAGCGAAAAGCCGTCAAGCTTCGGCATATTTACATCAAGCACCGCGGCGTCATATTCGGCAAATGAAAAGTAATCAAGTGCCTCTTCTCCGTCAAAACAGCTGTCAACGCTGTAATTTACCGATGAGAGCTGACGGGTTATTATTCTGTTCAGGCTTTTTTCGTCTTCTGCAACAAGAATTCTCATTTGCTTACGGCTCCTTTAAGGATTATTCATGTTTGATTAGCTTCCGGCTTTTTATTATACGGATGAAAAATTTTGTGTCAAGTATTTTGAAAAAGCTTTCGGTACCGGGCAGCTTTGCCGCCGCAAAAAATTCTTGACAAATTCTGTATATTGGTTTATACTCTATTCCAATATATATAATAAACGCAGTGAAGATATTAAGCAATCAGGGCAAGCATTTCAGAGAGCCGCCGGTCGGTGTGAGGTGGTATGAATCCTTTTTTGCTGTCTCGTATCGGAGCGGAGCTTCTGAAATCATAGGAGGCTACGGGTGAGCCCGTTACAGGTCGGGGGCTTGATTGAGCCCTGCTGAGAGGCTGCTTTTTATGCGGCAATACGGGTGGTACCGTGGTTATGTTTAATAATCATCCCGCAGAGTGAAATGCTCTGCGGGATTTTCATTGTCAGGAGGAAAGAATATGAAAAAGATTTATGTTTCCGATTTTACACTCAGCAAGCTTGCGGGGGAAAGAAAAAATCCTTTGCTTTTCAGAGAAAAAACAGCTATCGCTTCTTCCATTGATGCCATGGGCGTTGATGCCATTGAGCTCGCTCCCGTGGAAAAGGTAAAGGAAGATACCATAATTTACAAAACGATTTCCGCGGCGGTAAAGAATGCCGCTCTCTGCCTGCCCGTGGGCTTTTCCGAGGACGGTGTTGAAATTGCATGGGAGTGCATTTGCGGCGCCGTCAATCCCTGCCTTCAGGTGGTGCTTCCCGTTTCCACGGTTCAGATGGAATACACATATCATGTCAAAGCGGCAAAAATGCTTCTGAAAGCCGAGGCACTTTTCAAGGCCGCCAAGGCAAAATGCGGCAATGTTGAATTTGTTGCCGTTGATGCCACAAGAGCCGACGATGATTTCCTTAAGGCAATGTGTGAAAAAGCCGGGGAATGCGGAGTTACCGCAATTACCGTCGGTGATGAAGCGGGCATACTTCTGCCCGACGAATTTGCCGCACTTGTTGAAAAAATAAAGGCCGCCGTAAGCATACCCGTTTATGTTCATGTTTCCGACAACCTCAATATGGCAACAGCCACCGCTTTTGCCGCCATTAAGGCGGGCGCAGACGGAGTCAAGACCGTTGTTACCGGAAACAAGGAGCTTCGCACGGATAAGTTTGCTTTTGCCGTTACCGCAAAGGGCGACGCTCTCGGTGTATGCACCGGGCTTGAGGTTACAAAGCTTCATTCGGATATAAATTCTCTTACCAAAAAGGTAAACTCCACCGAGGAAAACAAAGAAAGTGACGGAAAGACAGGCGGAAATGAAATTTTCCTTGACAGTGACAGCACTCTTGAGCAGGTTGCCGAGGCTGCCGCAGCTCTCGGTTACACCCTCAGTGAAGAGGACAACGGCAAGGTTTACAGAGGCCTTCGCAGAGTTCTTGAGAAAAAAGGCAGCGTAGGCACAAAGGAATTTGAGGCCGTTATCGCTTCTTATGCCATGCAGGCACCGTCAACCTATCATCTTGACAATTTCACCACAACAAGCAGTAATGTTACAGCCGCCGTTGCTCATGTAAAGCTTCTTAAGGATAACAAGGAGCTTGTGGGCGTCAGCGCGGGCGACGGCCCTGTTGATGCGGCATTCGGTGCCATTGAGCAGAGCATCGGTTTCCATTATGAGCTTGATGATTTCCAGATACTTACCGTTACACAGGGTAAGGAATCCCTCGGCTCCGCTCTTGTGAAGCTTCGCAGCAACGGCAAGCTTTACTCCGGCAGAGGTCTTTCCACCGATATTGTCGGCGCAAGTATAAGAGCTTATATCAATGCCCTCAATAAAATAGTTTATGAGGAAGAATAATTAAATCGGAAAGGAATGGTTTCCTTTATGAAACTGACATTTTCAAGCAGGAATGTGAACAGAAGCTCATTCCTTGAAATGTGCAAATTTGCTTATGACTACGGCTATGCCGGTTTTGAAATTTTCGATGCCAAGGAAGAAAGAATGAGACATTCCGACAGCATCCTCAAAAATGACGCTTCCGATGCAAAGAGGAAACTTCATAACAGAGGTCTTACCGTTTCCGCTCTGACTTTTCCCGTTCCCGTGGAAAGCGACGGGGCAGATGCCGCGGCTCTGAAAAGATATGTTGATATGGCGGCAAGCGCAGAGATAGCAAACATCATTATCTGCGTAAACGAAAAGCCCGAGCTTGACGCTTTGCGCGAAAAGCTGGCACCTGCCATTGAAAGAGCCACCGAGACCGATACAAGAATACTTTTCGAAACCTGCGGTTATCTTGCGGATACGCAGAAGGTTATTGATATTATCAATTATTTTGCCGCTGCTCCTCTCGGTGCGGCGTGGAATATGCGCGAAACATATTTCACGGCAGGGGAAACTGCCGAAAAAACCATAGAGACCCTCGGCGCCCATATCTGCTATGTCCGTATGGGTGACAGAGCCGGCGACACAAATGTGCTTATCGGTGAGGGTGAACTGCCCGTTGGCAGCTTCATCAACGCTCTGCGTTCACTCAACTATGACGGCTTTGTCTGCGTTGACTGGAATGATGAAATTACCGATGCCGATATCGTTCTTACCCATTTTACAAATTATATTGCCGGAATAGAAAATACAGAAGAAAATTCCGCCAAGCTTTATTATAACCGTGCTCATACGGGTACATTCCCGTGGAAAAAGTATGATGTTATCGACAAGACTTTTTCACAGGTGCTTGACACCATGGCGGAGCGTTACCCCGACCAGTATGCAATCAAATACACCACTCTTGATTATACAAGAACTTATTCTCAGTTCCGCAGGGATGTTGACGAGGTTGCGGCCGCGTTTATTTCTCTGGGTGTGAAGCCCGGCTATCATGTTGCGGTCTGGGCGACCAATGTGCCGGAATGGTTCCTTGCCTTCTGGGCGGCGGCAAAGATAGGTGCAGTGCTTGTAACCGTCAATACCGCTTATAAAATTCACGAAATCGAATATCTGCTGCGTCAGTCAGACACTCATACCCTTGTTATGATTGACCGCTGTAAGGATACGGATTACGGTGCGATTATCGCCGAGCTTTGCCCGGAGCTTGAAAATCTTACTCCCGGCAAGTCTCTTTACACAAAGAATCTGCCCTTCCTGCGCAATATCATTACCGTCGGCTTTTCAATGAAAGGCTGTCTTACCTGGAATGAAATGCTTGAAAGAGCCGCTCTTGTACCTCAGGAGGAGGTAAGGCGCAGAGCTTCAATGGTCAAGCCCGACGATGTGTGCAATATGCAGTACACCTCAGGCACGACCGGCTTCCCCAAGGGCGTTATGCTGACCCATTCGAATATTGTCAACAACGGCAAGATAATCGGCGACCGTATGGATATTTCCACAGCCGACAGAATGATGATTCAGGTTCCCATGTTCCATTGCTTCGGCATGGTGCTTTCCATGACCTCGCTGATGACCCACGGCGGAACTATCTGTCCGCTACCTTATTTCTCACCGAAATCATCACTTGCCTGTATCAACAGCGAAAAAATAACCTGCTTCAACGGCGTTCCCACCATGTTCCTCGGTATGTTCGGCCATGAGGATTTCTCAAAAACCGACTTTTCTTATATGAGAACGGGAATAATGGCAGGCGCAAACTGCCCGCCCGACCTTATGCGCAGAGCCGCAGAGGAAATGAATATGAAAGAAATCATTTCCGTTTACGGTCAGACTGAGGCTTCACCGGGCTGTACCATGGGCGAGGTCAATGAGGATATTGACCACAGAGTTGAAACCGTTGGCTCCGCTTTCCCGGGCGTTGAATGTAAGATAATTGACCCGGAGACCGGGGACGAGCTTCCCGACGGTGAGAGCGGAGAGTTTGTTGCCAGAGGCTTCAACATAATGAAGGGCTACTATAAGATGCCCGAGGCTACCGCAAAGGCCATTGATGCCGACGGCTGGCTTCACTCCGGCGATATATGCTGCCGTACACCCGACGGTTACTATAAAGTAACGGGCAGACTTAAGGATATGATAATCCGCGGCGGTGAAAACATCTATCCCCGTGAAATAGAGGAGTTTTATCTAACAAATCCCAAAATCAAGGATGTTCAGGTCGTCGGCGTTCCGGATAAAAAATACGGTGAGGAAGCCTGCGCCTGGGTTATACTCAAAGACGGCGAAACCGCAGACGAAAAAGAAATGAAGGATTTCGGTTTTGCTCACATTGCGGGTCATAAGGTGCCCGGTTATTTCCTTTTCGTAAAGGAATTTCCGCTGAATGCGGCAGGAAAAGTACTCAAATATAAAATGAAAGAAGAGTCCGCGGAAATCCTCGGCATCGGTAAATAAAAATGAAAATCAAAAAATCCACCGCAGGGGGAGCGGCTGTTGCTCTTGCCTATGTGATGTGGGGAATGCTGACTGTTTTTTGGAATCTGCTTACAGAGGTAAATTCCGTTTACATTCTTTCTCAGCGTGTTATATGGTCCATGGTGTTTATGGGTCTGTTCATAGCCGTGACGGGAGGAATGAAGGAGATAAAGGAGCTTTTCCGGAACAGAAAGGATATGCTTACCTGCTTCATCTGCGGCATACTTGTTACCGTAAACTGGGGCGTTTATATTTACGCCGTCAACAGCGGTCATGTGCTTGACGCAAGTCTGGGTTATTTTATCGAGCCCGTGCTTGTGGGTCTTATGGGCCTCATTGTTTTTCGTGAAAAACCTGGTGTTCTTGAAAAAATCACCTTTGTCTGTGCTGTCATCGGCCTTGCGTTTATTGTAATCAAAACCGGAACATTCCCTTACCTTTCAATAATAATTGCAGGTTCCTTTGCAGTTTACGGTGCTGTTAAAAAGAAGCTGAAAATTTCCGCTCAGGCCTCACTTTTCACGGAAACACTTTTTGTTACGCCCGCCGCACTTATATTTATGATTTACGCCGAAAAGAACGGCATGGGTGCCATCGGTACCCTCAGCGGAGCAAAGCTGCTTTTGCTTCCCGCCTGCGGTATAGTTACCTCGGTGCCGCTGCTGATGTTTAACAGAGGCGTAAAGGAAATTCCCTATTATTTCAGCGGAATACTCATGTATATAAACCCCACTCTGCAATTCATAATGGGCCTTTTCTATTTCAAAGAGGCACTGGATGTAAACAGGCTTATTGCTTTCATAATTATATGGGTGGGCGTGCTCTTTACCGTTGCGGATAAAATAATGGCAGGGGTAAAAGCAAGTAAAGAGAATAAATAAAATTTCATCCGATTGCCTTTCTGTATCAAGGCAATCGGATGTTTGTTGTCACTGAAATTATCGAAAAACGATAAATTTATTATTGACAAACGATAAAATCGGTGGTATATTGAGCTCAAATCAATGATTTTTTCAGGAGGCATTTCCATGAAGTACAGTAAAACCTCGGCAAAGCTTTCCCTTGCGATATGCATTTTTTCTGCTGTTGCTCTTGCTGCCATGGCGGCAACATTCCCCATGTTTTTCAAGGGTCTTTATTTTTCCTATCACGATTCCGCAACGGACACTATGCTGCCGCAGCTTATCAAAATAGTCGTTCCCGCCTTTTATTGCTGTGTGCCCTTTGCCGCAGCGGCGCTTTACATGCTTATCCGTCTTTTAATGAATGTTATCAACGAAAAGGTTTTCATAAAAACGAATGTGCAGTATTTCCGCTTCGTTTCCTGGTGCTGTTATGCGGTGGCGCTCATAACTTTGATTTTCGGCTTTAAGTACCCTTTGCTTGAAATAATCATGTTTGCCATGGCGGTTGTGGGTACTTTACTGAGAGTTGTGAAAAACATAATGCAGTCTGCGGTTGAAATCAGCGAAGAAAACGAACTGACAATATAGAGGGTGGTTGAATTGATTATTGTAAATCTTGATGTGATGCTGGCAAAGAATAAAATGACCTCTGCCGAGCTGTCGGAAAAAATCGGGATAACCCAGGCAAACCTTTCCATATTGAAAACGGGGAAGGCAAAGGCCGTGCGTTTTTCGACCCTTGAGGCTATATGTGATGAGCTGAATTGCCAGCCCGGAGATATTCTTGAATACAGGAGATAAAACCAATGAGTGAAGAAATCATAAAAGCGGAAGAGAAGGCAAAGGAGCCGACGGAAAATTCCGCAGAAAAAACCGAAGATAAAAAAGCGGAAGCTTCGTTAAAAGCTTCCGTTAAAGCAATAAACTTAAAAGAAATATTCAGCTTTACCGCAACAAACAAGGATACGGCCTTTGCCGCCGTGTTTATCGTCGGCACATTTATCGGCGTTTCCTGGGGCCTCAGCGGCGGCTTCCGCCTCGGCTTTTCTCTTGCACACATTGCGGCTTTTGCGGCAGGAAGTATTTATTTTGCAAAAAAGGGTACAAAACCCGGAGCTTACGGCATTGTCTGCGGCGTTCTTTCCCTGCTGTCTGCCGTTCCCTGTGCCGTGACCTCGGATTTCACCGTGCGTGCTTTCAGTGTAATTGCCGCCGTCGCTCTTGAATGGGTCTGGTTTGCTTCTCTTTCGGGTAAAGAAAAGACCTCCGGCGACCTGGGGCTTGTGGAGCTTCTTTTAGGCTGTTTCTTTCACGGCATTTCCGATATGCCCGCTTCGCTTAAAACCATAGTGAAGGGAGAGGGCTCTGAAAACAAAAAGGCAGTCAAGGGCATTGCCGGGGTGCTGTGTGCCATACCCGTGCTTTGTATTGTCATTCCTCTGCTTGTCAAATCCGATGCCGCCTTTGAGGGTCTTGTTTCAAGCTTTATTCCCGAGCCTGCGAGTCTTGTCGGTGAGCTTATTGCAACTGTTTTTATTGCCCCGTTTATTATCGGTTTTGCTTTTTCTCTCAGATACAGAAAAAAGACGGCACTTTCTTTCAGAACCCCGAAAGGTATTGACACAGCTTTCCTTTCCGCCTTTTTCGGTGTGCTTTCCCTTTGCTATCTTGTTTATCTTTTCTCTCAGACTGCTTACTTTTTCAGTGCATTCTCGGGCCTGCTTCCGGAAGGGTATAAATTCACCTTTGCGGATTATGCCCGCCGAGGTTTCTTTGAGCTCTGCTACATTGCCGGCATAAATCTTGTGCTTATATTCCTTATGATAATCCTTGCAAAAAAGAAGGATGAAAAGCTCCCCGCCGTTCTGAAAGGCTTCGGCTGTTTCATCGGAGTGTTTACGCTTGCGGTAATTGCAACGGCACTTTCAAAAATGGTGATGTATATTGATAATTACGGCATGACGGTGCTGCGTATTGGCACAAGCTCGTTTATGGTCTTTATGGCTGTTGTATTTGCCGCCGTGATCATCCGCTGTTTCACGGATAAGGTGAAAATTCTTCAGACCGCTCTTATCACTGCTTCGGTTATCATTATCGCTCTTGGCGCCGTAAACATTAAAGCCGTTTCGGCAAAATATAATTACAATGCCTATGTCAGCGGAAAGCTCAAAACCATTGACACCGAATATCTTTCCTCTTTGGGCGAAGAGGGTGTACCTTACCTCATAAAGCTGCTTGACGATAAGGATAATTCGGACATGGCAAAAATCAACCTGTATAACACGGTAATTGACCTTTACGGCATAGGCGAATGTGAAAAATGTGACTATGTGCCGGGTGAAAAGTATTACCCGCGCTTTACTCAAAGCGGAGTTTCGAGAAAAATCGCATACAGCGAGCTTGATAAGCTGTTTGAAAAAGACAAACTGATATTTGCCGACATTTTTGAGCTGGAAAGCAAGTATTATGATGACGATGATTTATTTGAATGGTAAAATCAAATAATAATCCGGAGCATCACACTGATGCTCCGGATGCTTTTTATTTGATTATCAATATTTTTCGGCTTCGTCAACGCTGAGAACAAAAACCATGGCGCCGCCGACCTTAACCTCATTGGCAAGTGAGCCGTCCATAAGACCTCTGCCGAAGGATTCGGTGGTGTTTACTGTGTGCTTGCGGGTCATGCAGTGTTTTTCGATGATTTTTTTTGCAAGGTCAACCTTGTCGTCCTCGGTACCGATAAGGAAGGTGGTGTTGCCTACCATAAGGAAGCCGCCGGTGGTGGAAAGCTTGGTTACGGTGAATTTTTCTTTTGTGAGAGCGGCCGCAACAACGGCGCTGTCGTCATTATTAACTATTGCAATAATAAGTTTCATTTCTTTTTCTCCCTTTCAAAATCAGAGTTTGGGTTCGAGCAGACGCCTGCTGCGCTTGTCAAGCTTTCTGTAATCGGGTATTTCGTAACGGTTGTCGTTGGCGTCCTTAATGAGAACTCTGCCGTCGTAAAGCGGTTTTACCGAAGCCATGTGATTGCGGATTTCAAAGGTGATGATTCCTTTGTCCGTCTCCGCTGTCCACATCCATATTTTGAATTTCTCCGTCATGGATATGAATTTTGTTATGCGGGGTATCATATAGTATTCTTCAAGAGCTTTTTCGACAACCTCTTTTGACTCGGGCAGAAGGTTGTTGAGGTCTCTGATGATTGCCCTCTGATTGCCCTCGGAGTCAAGCAGAGCAATGTATTTGCTGCCGCCGCTTTTGGTGAAAAGACGGCGGGGCTCAAGGGAACAAAGCTTTTCGTCGGAGCCGCAATATTCAAGGTCAACAAAAATACCGTCATTGTCCGTGATTCTGGCTTCCGGACCGTCAATGTAGTTTATCATAAAACTTCATTCCCTCCTTTATTCAAAATTTTCTTCGGCTTTTTTCTTCTGAAGCTGTTCGCCCATGGACTGGATCTGAACGAGCTTGTAATATTTGCCCTTCTTGGCAAGAAGCTCTTCGGGGGAGCCGCATTCGATGATTTCACCCTTGTCAACGACCACGATTTTGTTTGCCTTGCGCAGAGTGGAAAGACGGTGAGCTATCATAAGCGTTGTTCTGCCGTTGATAAGGCGGTCGATAGCCTGCTGAATAAGGCTTTCGGTTTCAGAGTCAACAGCGGCTGTTGCCTCATCGAGAATGAGGATAGACGGGTTTTTCATAACCGCGCGGGCAATGGATATTCTCTGCTTTTCGCCGCCGGAAAGGCCTATGCCTCTTTCACCGAGAACGGTGTCATAAGCGTCCGGCAGACGGCAGATAAAGTCATGAGCGTTTGCAACATCTGCGGCACGCAGAACCTGCTCAACATGAACATCGGCGCTGCCGTAAGCGATATTGTTGAAAATCGTATCTCTGAACATCAGAGGCTCCTGCTGAACGAAGCCTATCTGATTGCGGTAATACTCCATATCAATGTCACGCAGATTTACGCCGTCAACGAAGATTTCTCCGTCATAATCGTCATAATATCTCATAATGAGATTGATAAGAGTGGATTTACCCGAGCCTGTTGTGCCGACAATACCCACAACATCACCGGGCTCAATGGTGAGATTGATGTTTGTCAGAACCTTCTTTGAACGGTCAAAGGAGAAATTGACATTTTTGAATTCTATCTTGCCTTCCATGCGGTCAAGAATGTTGCTCTTGCCGAAATCGTGCTCGGGCTCGGCGTCAAGAATATCAAGTATTTTTTCCGCAGAGGCGAGAGTGTTTCTGTAAGTGTCGCTGAAATTGGCAAAGAAGTTTACGGGAGTGTAGAACATACTTGCGTAGGAAACAAATGAAACAAGCAGACCTGCGGAGAAGCCTTCGGCACCGTTGATTACGAAGGAGCCGCCGGAAAACCAGATTATGAGAGAACCGCAGGTGACGAGGAAGGTCATAAAGGCGGGGAAAATGCTGGCAACTCTGGCAATGTTATCATCCTCGCGGAGCCATTCGTCACAGTAAGCGTTGAATTTGGCAACTGCCGCATCCTCGTTGGTAAAAGCCTTGATAACGCGTATGCCGGGTATCGTGTCAGTCAGCAGACCCGATATTGAAGAGGAACGGCGCCAGATTCTCATATACTTGGGTCCGATTTTACGCCCGAAGGTTCGGCCGATAAAGGCAACGAACGGTATGGGAACAAGGGAAAAGATAGTCAGCTTCCAGTTGAGGCAGAGCATGATTACAAGAATGCCCACAAGAGTGAAAAGCTGAACGACGGCCTCCTGAGAAATTTTCATAACAAAATTCTGAATGGCGGAGGTGTCGGAATTTATACGGTTTATGACAGAGCCCGTTGAGGTCTTGTCATAAAAGCTCATGGGAAGATACTGCGCTTTTTCGTAAATATCTTTCTTAAGACCGACAACGATTTTGTCACCGGTTATACGCAGCATATATGAGCGGAAAGCCGTGACCGAATACTGAAGAATATAAACGATAAGCAGGAAAACTATGGTTTTGATAAGCCCGTTCATATCCTTCTGCGGCAGAACGGTGTCAACCATTTTACCTGTTATGTATGGGGGAACGAGTGCCGCCGCTGTTGTGAAAATCGAGAGCAGCATACACACAAAGAGCCCTTTCTTATACGGAAGAGCATATTGGGCAAACTTTGTTATCATCTTACCCTTGCCCTTGCAGTTAAGGCACTCCGCATCAGGTGAGGGGAGCTTACGGCCGCACTTGGGGCAGAAAGCACGAAGACGCATAAAGTTATTTTCGACGGCATAAAGCAATTCGTCATTATAACCGTTTTTAATAACCTCGTTGATGAAATCCGCACCTGCATCGGCGGGGTTTGCGGAAGCGTAAGTGAAACGGATGAGCCTTTTGCGCTCTCCGTTTTTCATTTTTGCAAAGAATACGGCGTTACCGTACATTCTTTTTACTTCGGCTTCCTCAATGTCATTGTATGCAACATAGATGCTGCCGTCTTTATAGCCTTCGTCAAAGGCCATTACGCCTTCTTTTCCGAAGACCAGCATACTTTCGCCGTATTTACGCTTAAGTGAAAGATCACCCACCACATTAAACAGGGCAAAGTCCTCGGGAAGTGCATGATATTGCTTTTCAAAGCATTCGGGAACGGGCTTGTTTGTAAGAATTGAAGCCATGAAAACACCTTCTTTGATTGCCTGCATTCACGGGGATTATAGTTTTATAACCTTGTAAAGTCAAGGCATTTTCGCCAATATATAATAATTCTGCCTTTTGTGCATATATGCAAAAACAAAACGGCTTTTTTTGTGCAATATTGTTACTGCATTCTTCTCCAATGGAAAAGATACTGCTGTGCGATGCCTCTTGTGCCCTCGGTGCATTCCGGCAGACCGTCGGGATATGTTTCGGCGAGTATTCTTCTGACCCACACATCAACGGGCAGGGAATCGACTTTGCCGAAGCCGTAGAGCAGAGTGCAGGCGGCAACCTTGTCACCGACGCCTTTTATTTTTTTCAGTTCTTCGGCGGCCTCTTCAATGTCGGAATTTTCTATTTTCTCAAAATCAACGGTGCCGTCAACGACCTTTTGTGCGGCGTCGATGATGTATTTTGCTCTGAAGCCCGCTCTGAGAGGGGCAAGGCCGTCAATTCCCGCTTCAAGAACCTTGCGTGCCGACGGAAAAGATTTGTCGCCGTCACCGAGGTCATCGCCAAGCAGGTCACAGAGTCTTTCGATTATGCCCTTGATACGGGGGATGTTGTTATTCTGAGAAATGATGAAGGAGCACAGAGCCTCCCACGGCTCCTGACGAAGAATCCTTATGCCCGGATATTCGGCAACGGCTCTTGAAAGAACGGGGTCGGCAGAGTATTTTTCACAGAGTACTTCATAGTCACGGTCAAGGTCAAAATAGGGTGCCCAGATTTTTTCAAACTCCTCTTTGCAGGTGCCGAAAAATGTGATTTTTCCGTCTTCCTCGTGCAGAGTGACGGCTCTGGAAAAGGCTACTCCGTGCCAGTCGCCGTTTTCGTCTTTTTTCCAGCGGAAAGCCTGACCGCAATCGAGGGTAAGACCGGGATCAAGGCACTTTTTTTCTATTGTATAAAAAATCTTCCTGTTCATAAAAAAACCTCAAAATGTGAAGAACTTTGACTTTTTCACGCCGAAAACCTATGAAAAATAAGGAGATTTGGCGTTTTTCTTCACTTTATTCACTCACTTTTTCACTTTTTCCCGAAAAATTCACTCCGTGTGAACAAAAGGATTTCATTGTGCAAATGTCACATTTCGGCCGCCCGGAAATGCAGATTTCTCTGCCGAAAAGCACGCATCTGTGACAGAAATCGTTGCTTTTTTCCGGCGGTAAAAGCTTTCTCAGCTCCATTTCCACCTTATACGGGTCTTTTGTTTTCACAAGGCCGAGAAGATTGGTTATCCGTATAAGATGAGTGTCCGCAACCACAGCCGGCTGACCGTAAATATCACCCATGATAAGGTTGGCTGTTTTGCGCCCGACACCGGGCAGAGAGGTGAGGTCTTCAAGTTTATCGGGAACCTTTGAATCGTATTTTTCAATCATTACGCGGCACATATTCACGATGTCCTTTGCCTTTGTTCTGAAAAATCCGCAGGAGCGTATAAGCTCTTCAACATCGGCAACATCAGCGCCGGCAAAATCCTCAACGCATCTGTATTTTTCAAAAAGTGCGGGGGTGACAAGATTTACTCTTGCGTCGGTACACTGGGCGGAAAGACGGGTTGCAATAAGAAGCTGAAGCGGATTTTCCGCAGTGAGGGAGCAGAGAGCATCGGGATATTTTTCTTCAAGTGCTTTTACCGCCGAAAGGGCTTTTTCCTTTTTTGTCATATATATACTGTCCTTTGAATATAAATACAGAGAGATAACTTTTTCAAAGCCATTCCGAAAAAGCATCTCTCTATTTGATTTTGTTATTATTTCATATAATCGGCAACGGCTTCAATTTCGCCCTCGCGTTTGTAAATACGCGGAACGCGTTTGTTGATGCCGCAGATGATTTCATAATTGATTGTGCCTACCTTTTCGGCAATGGAGTCAACGGAAAGAGAGCTGTCGGGGTCTGAGTCGAATACGGTAACGCTCATTCCCTCTTTGATGTCGTCAAATTCGGTAACATCAACCATACACTGGTCCATGCAGATCGAGCCGATAACGGGAGCGGTCCTGTCACCGATTTTAACACAGATGTTGTTTGAAAGTGCTCTCGGATAACCGTCGGCATAGCCCACGGGAATTGTGGCGATTTTGATTTTTCTGTCGCCCGTGTAATACTTTCTGCCGTAGCTGACGGGGGAATCATCGCTGATTTCCTTAACCATGGAAACAACGGTTTTAAGCTTCATTGCAGGCTTCAGACTGATTTTGTCTTCAAGATATTTTGAGGGCTTGAGGCCGTAAAGAATAACACCGGGGCGGACTGCATCAAGGTGCATTTCCGGGTAAAGAATCGTAGCGGCACTGTTGCAGCAATGGCGCATATCAAAGGTAATGTTTTCAAGCTCAAGCTCATGAATAAACGAAAGGAAAAGGTCATACTGTATTCTTGTGAATACAACACCGTCGCCGCTTTCGTCGGCAGAGGAAAAGTGAGTGAATATGCCTTCGGGATAAAGGCCCGGCAATCTGCACACACCGGCAGCAAGACCGATTGATGTGCTGTCTTTTATGCTGTCATGAAAAACAAAGCCGAGTCGGCTCATACCCGTGTCAACCTTAATATGAATGTTGACCTCGACACCGGATTTTACGGCATTTTCGGATAAAGCACGGGCATATTCCGAGTCAAAAACAGACTGGGAAATGTTGTTGAGCGCGAGGGTCTGCGCATACTCCGGCGGAGTGTATCCGAGAATGAGAATAGAGCAATCCTCATTGGCGGAGCGGACCTGCATGGCTTCCTCAAGATTGGAAACGGCAAACCAGCCGCAGCCGCAGGCTGAAAATTCCTTGACGGCATTTTCAACTCCGTGACCGTATGCATCCGCTTTGACAACGGCTATTATTTTACAGCCGGGTGAAAGCATATTTTCAATTGTTTCGTAATTATATTTAAGTGCATCCAGATTAACATCTATCCAGGTGCGTCTGAAATATTTATTCATAGTATTGCTCCCGTTAAAGGTTTGGCATATCACAGATTATAATGTTTAATGCAGTGGTTGTCAAGGAAGAAAGACGGTGTTTTTACTTATTGAGCATTTTCTTTTGCTGAGTATTCCTTCGACCTGATTACAAGCAGGTAGCAAATGCTTTGAAGAATGATGGTGACGATCCACGACACGGGGTAGGAGGTGAAAAGAAATCTCATATCCCTGTGGGTGGGGAAAAGACCGTATATCCAGATAATTCTGATACCTACGGTACCGATAATGGAAAGAATCATCGGTATTCCCGAGTGACCCATGCCTCTCAGAGCACCGGGAATACAGTCCATATATCCGCACAGGAAATAAGTCAGAGTGGTAAGGCTGAGAATCTGAACGCCGTAGTCAATTACGGCAGGGGAGGAAGAATAAATGCCGAGAACATTTTCGCTGAAGAAATATGCAAGACATCCCATTGCAAAGCAGGCCGCGGTTTCAAGAACAAGGCAGTAAAGCAGAACCTTGCGCATACGCTTTATTTTTCTTGCGCCGAGATTCTGGCTTGTGAAGCTCATACAGCCCTGGGTAATGGCGTTTGCACTGGTGTAAAGAAAACCGAAAATGTTGTTGGCGGCGGTGTAGCCCGCCATGGCATCCTGGCCGAAGGAATTGACTGAGGATTGAAGCATGGCATTGGAAATATTTATGACAACGCTCTGTGTTCCGGCGGGAATGCCGATTTTGATAAGACTTTTAAGCAGCTCAAAGTCAATTCTGAGCTTTGAAAAATGAAGTCTGTATGCCTCGGGGCTTTTCAGCAGAACGGTCAGAACGAGCACGCAGGAAATCATCTGAGAAATAACGGTTGCAATGGCAACGCCTGCCACATCAAGACCGAAAACGGTGACAAGAAAAATATTGAGTCCGGCGTTGACCGCTCCGGCAATAATGAGGAAAATCATGGGCCTTCGGGTATCGCCCACGGCTCTGAGAATTGCGGCACCGAAATTGTAAAGCATGAAAAACGGAGCGCCGATGAAATAAATCCTCATATAAAGTATGGATTTGCCGATAACATCATCCGGGGTTTTCATAAGCCTGAGAGCAGGCTCGGTGAAAATCTGACCTGCGCCCAGCATCAGCACACCGCAGATAAAAGCGGTCAGAATGGCCGTATGAACGACCTTGCTCATTTTATCGTATTTCTCGGCGGCATAAAAGTTTGCGGCACAGACATTTGCCCCCAGAGAAATTCCCATAAAGAAATTGATAAAAATATTGATAAGTGCATTTGTGGCTCCTACTGCCGCAAGGGAATCGTTTCCCGCAAATCTGCCTACAACGATAAGGTCAACGGCATTGAACATGAGCTGAAGTATGCCGGAGAGCATCAGAGGCAGAGAAAAGGAAATGAGCTTTGACATCAGAGGCCCGTTGCACATATCTATTTCAAAACGGTTGGATTTCAAATTAAAGCGCCTCGGTTACTTTTCAATGAATTTTAATATGGTGTCAAGGTAATACTGCAGCACATCGTCGGGGCTGAGGAAAATTTCGTGCCTTGAGCCCTTGAAACGGATAAGCTCGCCCTTGGGAACAAGCTTTATGAAATCATTGTGCTTTGATGAAATGACACTCTTGTCTTCCTCCGCCTGGCAGAGCAGGAGAGGAATGTTTATGTTTTTACAGCGTTTTGCATTGAGCATGAGAGGACAGATTCTGATGGATTCCCACACCCATTTGTTTGTGGCGACAGAGGGCTGATAGCAGACATTTACAACTCTTTTTGCCTGCCAGTAGTCAAATCTTTCTTTGCAGGTGGCGTTGCTGGTTTCCCAGGTGCGGTTGGGGTTGAAGCCCTTTCCGCCGGGAACCTTTTGCTTTGACCTGCCGATGATATTCATAAATCCGCAGAGTGTGCCTGTTACGAAATGCGGCATATTTGCGGTGTTGCAGTAAATCATCGGGGCGGTAAGAACGGCCTTGTCAAAATATTCGCACTTGTATTTCTGCAAATAAAGTGCTCCCACGGCACCGCCCATGGAATGAGCGTAAAGGTAAAGGGGAAGACCGCCGTTTTCCTTGACGGCAACATTCTCGACAAAGTTTCTGAAATCCGTAATATAGTCATCAAAGCTGTTGAGATAAACATAATCCGTAACATTGCCCTGACGAAGACTTTTTCCGTGACCTCTGTGGTCAATGGCGAAAACATTAAGGCCTGCATTGAGGTAATAATACATCATCTCAAAGAATTTTTCGGCGCACTCGGTAAAGCCGTGGCTGATAACAACGCCGCCTTTTGGTTCATCGGCCTTGAATGAGTAATAATGGAGCTTTCCGCCCTTGAAGGAATTTATGTAGCCTTCGCCGCCTCTTTCAAAAAGATAGGGCTCCACCGTGTTTTTCATGGTTTCGGCATAATCTGAGGAAGATATTACTTTTATTGACATACTTGTTTCTCCCCTTTTCCGGCAATAATTTCCGATACAAATCAATAATATCACAGTTGAGCGGTGATTACCATAGAAAAAATAAATATTTATGCTTTAATGCTGACCTTTGATTGACTTTAACAGAGTTATGCCGTAATATAACAATATAAAATAAGCGAGGTAAACATTATGAAGAAACTGCATCTTATCTGTAACGCTCACCTTGACCCCGTATGGCAATGGACAAGAGATGAAGGCGTGGCAGCCGCCATTTCCACATTCCGCTCTGCGGCCGATCTCTGTGATGAGTTTGACTATATTTTCTGCCACAACGAGGCTTTCCTCTATGAAGCCGTGGAAGAATATGCTCCCGACCTTTTTGAACGTATCGTGAAGCTTGTCAGATCGGGAAAATGGAAGATAATCGGAGGCTGGTATATTCAGCCCGACTGCAATATGCCGAGCGGCGAATCCTTTGTCAGACAGATAAAGACGGGGCATAAATATTTCAGGGGAAAATTCGGCGTCACTCCCGAAATTGCCTGTAATTTTGACTCCTTCGGTCATTCCGTCGGTCTTGTTCAGATATTGAAGAAATGCGGATATAAAGGCTATATGATAACAAGACCTGACGAATCGGGCTTCGGCACCTACCCCGGCAGATTTTTTGAATGGGTCGGCCCGGACGGCAGCAAGGTTACGGTCTGCCGCGTTTCAAGCTACGGCAGCGGCCTCGGACACGCTGCGGAAAAAATAAAAAATTCACTTGAAAAATCGGAGAATATTGATGTTGTTCTCTGGGGTGTCGGCAACCACGGCGGCGGACCGTCAAGAAAAGACCTCAGGGATATTGCCGCACTTGATGTTGACGACAGTGAAATCATTCATTCTTATCCCGAAAAGCTTTTTGCGGATGACATCGGGATTTCGGGAAAAGTTGACCGCTCTCTTGTGGTAAGTATGCCCGGCTGTTATACCTCCATGATGAAAATCAAGCAGGCTCACCGGCAAACGGAAGCCTTGATTTATTCCACGGAAAAGCTTATGAGTGCCGCTTCGCTTGCGGGCTGTGAATTTGATGAAGCAGAGCAGGAAAAGGCAATCAAAAAGCTGCTTCTTGCGCAGTTCCACGATATTCTGCCCGGCTCCTCCGTTCCCGACGGTGAAAAAGAGGGTCTTGAGCTTCTGAACAGTGCGAGCGGAGTTTTTAAGGATATGCGCACAAAGGCATTCATGTACCTGACTATGGGTGAAAAAAGTGCCGCCGAGGGCGAATATCCGGTATATGCTTTTAACTTTATGCCCTATGAGCTTACCTGCCCGGTGGAAGCGGAATTTTCACTGGCAGACCAGAACTGGGATGACGGCACGGTTTTCGTTCCCGAAGTGTATGACGGAGAAAAGAAGCTGACAAGCCAGCAGATAAAGGAAAACGCAAATATAAATCTTGACTGGCGCAAGAGAATCATATTTGAGGGAAAACTCAGGCCTCTCGGCGTTACGAGATTTTCCGTCAGAACCGTTAAGAAAAACAAAGAAAATACAGAAGCTCCCGAAACGCTTACCGAAAAGCTTTTCGGGGAAAATTCCGTGCTGACGGCTCCCGCTTCACTGATTATGTATGAGGACAGTGCAGACCCCTGGGCAATGTCCGAAAAGGAGAAAAAAGTTCTCGGAGCTTCACCCGAGGAATTCAGACCGATGACGGAAAAAGAAGCCTCGGAATTCTGCCGTGTTGAAAAGCTTTCACCCTGCCATGTAATTGAGGACGGCGATATTTACACCGGTGTTGAGTACTTCTCCGTGTGCGGAAACACAAAGGCCGTAACCGAATACCGTTTCTATAAAAATCAGCCTTATACCGACATAAAGGTTACACTTGAATTCGGCGACAAAAACAGACTTGTGCGCCTTAAGGTACCCGTTGGTGAGGGAAAGCTCTGCGGCGACGGCCCCTATGTAACCGAATACAAGGGCAGCACCGAGGTGAATTTTCAGAAATGGCTCGGCAAGGAGAATGACGGCACGGTAACGGCAGTTATCAACGACGGCATTTATGCAGGTAAAGACAGCGACGGCGGAATAGAGCTTACTCTCATACGCGGCTCGGGCTATCTCATGCACCCCATCGGCGACAGAGAGCTTTACCGCGGTGACCGCTATCTGCCGAGAATAGATAACGGCAGGTATGTTTATAATTTCAGAGTAATGAAGGGCAGCACCGAAGCGATTGTCAGAAGTGCAGAGGAATTTGCGGTCAAGCCTTACGCCGTAAATGTTTTCCCGGTCGGCTCCGGTGAAAAGAAAGCCGATATACATACCGACAAGCCCGTAATCATGCCCGTTTGCAGAACTGCCGCAGGCAAAACCGTTATGCGTTTCTTCAACCCCGAAAAGACCGAAACGGAGTTTGAGCTTACGGTTCAGGGCGAAAGCACAAAGGTCATTCTTCCTCCCTGCGCCGTGGTTTCTGCGGTTTATGAAAACGGAAGCTTCGAAATCTGCAGAGATGATATGCCTCTGTAATCTGAAACTTTGACTTGATATTTTGCGGATTATATGTAATAATATAAACTGTATAAATATTTATATTGAGGATATATTCATATCCGGTAAGGAGCTTATTTTGGATAATTTTGATTATGAGAAGCTGGCTCAGCTTCTTTTTCCCGACATTGATAAAACCCCGGAAGAGCTGGAAGAGCTTTACCCTGCCCGTGACCTTCCCGAGGGCGCAAGAGTGACCCGTTTTGCTCCGTCACCCACGGGCTATCTTCACATCGGCGGACTTTTCCAGGCACTTGTTGATAAGATGACCGCTTCCGTTTCCGGCGGCACGGCTTTCCTCAGAGTTGAGGATACAGACAAAAAGCGTGAAATCGAGGATGGCGTTTCAGCCATCACTCAGGGGCTTCATTCCTTCGGCGTTGATTTTGACGAGGGCGTTACGGGCCTTCACAGCGAAGCCGGAAAATACGGCCCCTACACTCAGAGCAAGAGAGTGGAAATATATAAAACCATAGCAAAATCCCTTGTTCTCAAGGGCCTTGCCTATCCCTGCTTCTGTTCCGCCGACGAGCTTACGGCTCTGCGTGAAAAGCAGGAGGCCGAGGGTGCCGACATCAGAGGCTATTTCGGCAAATGGGCAAAGTGCCGTTCACTTACATACGATGAAATCGAAGCAAAAATCAAAAACGGTGAAAGCTGGGTGCTTCGTTTCCGTTCTGACGGAAGCGAGGATAAAAGAATAATCTTTGAGGATGTTATCAGAGGCAAGATAGAGATGCCCGAAAACATCATTGATGAGGTTCTTCTTAAATCCGACGGTGTTCCCACCTATCATTTTGCTCATGTATGCGATGACCATTTCATGCATACCACCCATGTTATAAGAGGTGAGGAATGGATTTCCTCTGTTCCCAAGCACATTGCTCTTTTCCGTGCCTGCGGATATAAGGCACCTAAGTTTGCTCATACGCCTCAGGTAATGAAGATTGACGAGGAAACCGGAGATAAGCGCAAGCTTTCAAAGAGAAAGGACCCCGAGGCCGCCGTCAGCTATTTCGTTGAGGAGGGTTTCCCGAAGGAAAGCCTTATTGAATATCTGCTCACTCTCATCAGCTCCGGCTTTGAGGATTGGCGCAGAGCCAATCCCGGTGTTCCCGCAATGAGCTATCCCTTCAACCTCAAAAAGATGAGCTCCAGCGGATGCCTTTTTGACCTTGTAAAGCTTACGGATGTAAGTAAGAATGTCATTTCCGTTATGAATGCCGGTACGGTTTATGAAAGAGTCAGCGAGTGGGCAAAGGCTTATGATGAAGAATTTTATAAGGTTCTGACCGACGATCCCGTGCGCTCAACCGCCATACTCAACATTGACCGTGAAAATCCGAAGCCCCGCAAGGATATTTCCAAGTGGAGCGAGGTAAAGGATTATATTTCCTATTTCTTCGGTGAATTCTATCAGAAGGATTACACTCTGCCCGAAAACATTGATAAGGCGGATGCAGTTGCCATAGCCGGAAAATATGCTTCGGAATTTTCACTTGCCGACGATAAGGAGCAATGGTTTGCACGCATCAAGGATATGTGTGAGCCTCTGGGCTTTACTCCCAATGTTAAAGAATATAAGAAAACTCCCGAAGCTTTCAAGGGCCACGTGGGTGATGTTTCAACCGTAATAAGAATTGCCCTTACCTCACGCAAAAACACCCCCGACCTTTATTCAATCATGCAGCTTCTCGGTGAGGACGAAATAAAAGCAAGACTTGCCGATGCCGCAGAAAGCTGGAAATGAAAGGATTGATACCAATGGAAGAATTAAATACCGTTTCCAATTTCATACATGATTTTATTGATGAAGACCTTGCCGCAGGCAGAAACACGAGAATTCAGACCCGTTTCCCGCCTGAGCCCAACGGCTATCTTCATATCGGACACGCAAAGGCTATCTGCATTGATTTCAGCACTGCGGAAAAATACGGCGGAGAATGCAACCTTCGTCTTGATGACACAAACCCCTCAAAAGAGGATGTGGAATATGTTGATGCCATTAAAGAGGATATAGAATGGCTCGGCTACAAATGGAACAAATGCCTTTACGCTTCAAGCTATTTTGATTTCATTTATGAATGTGCCCTCAAGCTTATCCGAAACGGCAAGGCTTATGTCTGCGACCTGAGTGCGGATGAAATAAGAGAGTACAGAGGAACTCTTACCGAGCCCGGCAAAAACAGCCCTTACAGAGACCGCTCGGTCGAAGAGAACCTTGACCTTTTTGAAAGAATGACAAAGGGTGAATTCAAGGACGGCGAAAAGACCCTCAGAGCAAAAATAGATATGTCCTCACCCAACATCAATATGCGTGACCCCGTTATTTACAGAATTGCTCATGTAAATCATCATCAGACAGGGGATAAATGGTGTGTTTACCCCATGTATGATTTTGCTCATCCTCTTTCGGATGCAAGAGAGGGAGTAACATATTCTCTCTGCTCACTTGAATTTGAAAATCACAGACCTCTTTATGACTGGTTCATTAAAGAAATCGGCTTTGAAGAGCCGCCCAGGCAGATAGAGTTTGCCCGTCTTAACATCAACTATTGCGTAACAAGTAAGAGAAAATGCCTTGAAATGGTTCAGAGCGGCGTTGTTGACGGCTGGGATGACCCGAGAATGGTTACTCTCTGCGGAATGAGAAGAAGAGGCTATCCTGCCGCCGCTATCAGAGATTTCATCGGCAAGATAGGCGTTTCAAAGGCTTACAGCGTTGTTGATTACGGTCTGCTTGAATCCTGCGTAAGGGATAACCTCAATGTTAATGCTCCGAGAGCCATGGCCGTGCTTCGCCCCCTTAAGGTGGTTATCGACAATTATCCCGAGGGCCAGACTGAGGCCATCGAGGTTGAAGTTAACCCCGAAAAGCCCGAAATGGGAACAAGAACAGTTCATTTTTCAAAAGAAATCTTTGTTGAGCAGGATGACTTTATGGCAGAGCCCGTAAAGAAATATTTCCGTCTTTTCCCCGGCAATGAGGTTCGCCTTAAGGGTGCATATTTCGTAACCTGTACGGGTTATGATACCGATGCCGAAGGAAATGTTACCTGCCTTCACTGCACATACGACCCGGAAACCAAGGGCGGAAATGCTCCCGACGGCAGAAAAGTCAAAGGAACCATTCACTGGGTCAGCGCCGCAGACAGCGCAGAGTGCGAAATCCGTCTTTATGACAGACTTTTCAATACCGAAAATCCTGCCGGTGATGAAAGCGTCAGCTATCTTGATAACCTCAACCCCAATTCCCTTGAAATACTCAGCGGATGTCTTGTTGAGGGCGGTATAGCGGATGCCAAGCCCGGCGACACCTTCCAGTTTATGAGACAGGGCTATTTCTGTGTTGATAAGAAGTCGGAGCCCGGCAAGCTTATCTTCAACCGCACAGTTGCTCTTAACTCCTCCTGGAAATAAAAGCAAAGGAGGCAAACGCCATGAAATATGTTTACCGTGCCGTAAATGCTCTTATCGGTATTCTGACTATTCTTGCGGCATTTTTTGTCAGATTTATCGGCATAGAAATTTCAACGGGAAGCTCTCTTGAAAGCTTTTTCAACAAGCTTACCGATGATGCTGCCGGAAGAGTAGGCATTATGGAAGAATTATCAATTAAAAGAATCGTTGATATCGTGAACGGTAAGGATGAATATTCCTTCCTGCTTGAAAAGCTTGAAGGCAAACCCTTCCTTTGGCCGAAGGAGCTTCATCCCCTGAACACAAGACTTATTGTTTTTGCCGTTTCCTTTGTTCTGATTATTCTCATTGCTCTGTTTGTGATAATCTGGTCCTGCTGCAGCAATAAGAGAATACCCGTGCTTGCTGCGGGTGTTGCGGCACTCATCCTTTCGATAGTTCTTATTGTTTCCTTCAGGTCTGCTGCAACGGATATTGCCAACGGAACAGTCGGTTTCTCCGATTTCGTCATAAGCAAGGTGCTCGGCTCGGGAACCATTGCAAACCTTATCGGCGGCTTTGCAGGCGGAGCAGTAGTGTTTATTTTCACACTCTGCGGCCTTCAGAATGCTTTTGTTATTCTGAGCATTGCCCTTATTATCTGGACTGTAATGTTTTATCTTGTTGACCTCGGAGACCCTGAAGTCAAGCAGGAAAAGGAAGCAAAGAAGAATAAAAAGCAATAAACAGCGAAAAAGAGATGATTTTGGGAATATTCCGTAAAAACCATCTCTTTTGTTTTATCCGGTTTATTTTTCCGGGTATCTGATAATCAAAAAACGGGAGAGTAATAATTATGGAACAGATTTCGTTTGATAAAATCCGTCTCGGAGGATTTTGGAAAAACCGTTTTGAAATCAACAAGAATGCGACCATCCCCACGGTTTATGACCGTTTCTGTGACACGGGGCGTTTCAAGGCCTTCAGATGTGACTGGAAAGAGGGCATGCCGGACAAGCCTCATTTTTTCTGGGATTCCGATGTGGCAAAGTGGCTTGAGGCCGCCGCTTATACCATAGCAATTTCTCCCGATGCGGAGCTTGAAAAGAAAATAGACGAAACTGTTGACCTCATTGAGAAAAATCAGCAGGAGGACGGCTATTTCAACATTTATTATACGGTAGTCGAGCCGGGAAAGCGTTTCACCAAAAGAGACAATCACGAGCTTTACTGTGCAGGTCATCTTACCGAAGCGGCTGTTGCTTACTACAAAGCAACAGGCAAGGATAAATTCCTCAGGCTTATGTGCAAATATATTGACCTTATCGAAAAATGCTTTAAGATTGATGATTCTGCCGCATTCAGCACTCCCGGTCATGAGGAAATAGAGCTTGCTCTCATAAAGCTTTATGATTGCACCGGCGAAAAACGCTATCTTGAGCTTTGCCGTCATTTTATCGAAACCAGAGGCAGAAGCAAAAAAGATGCCGACACAAGAGACTGGTGTGACAATGATTATGACCAGTCCGATTTCCCGGTGAGAGAATTGCCTGCCGCCGTCGGTCACAGCGTAAGAGCCATGTATCTTTACAGCGGTATGGCTGACCTTGCGGACAGGACAGGTGACAAGAGCCTTTTTGATGCCTGCGACAGACTTTTTGACAGTACGGTCAAAAGAAGAATGTATGTAACCGGAGGAATAGGTGCTTCCGCTCACGGCGAGCAGTTTGCGGATGATTATATTCTGCCCAACGATGTGGCTTACTCCGAAACCTGTGCCGCCATAGGCCTTGCACTTTTCGCACGCCGTATGAGCGCCGCCTGCCCGGATTCAAAATATGCAGATGCCGCCGAAAGAGCCATTTATAACGGAGTGCTTGCCGGCGTTTCCCTTGACGGACACTCATTCTTTTATGTCAATCCTCTTGAAATAAACATTGAAAGACATAATATAAAGAAAAAGTTTTATAAGAGCAATGAAAGACTGCTCACTCAGAGAATTGAGGTTTTCGGCTGCTCCTGCTGCCCGCCCAACATAGCAAGATTTGCGGCATCAATCGGTGATTTCCTTTACACGAAGAATGAAACGACTATTTATGCTCACCATTTTGCCGAAAGTGAAGCTGAATTTGACGGGGTGAAAATCAAGCAGCAGACCCGTTACCCGAATCAGGGCGGGGTCAGATTTACCGTCAGCGGACTTAAAGGCAAACGCTTTGCCGTGCGTATCCCCGGCTGGTGTAAATTTGTTTCTCTTAATGGAGAAAAACTTTCGGTTCCCGTTGAAAATGGCTATGCTTATCTGGATGTAACGGAGGATGAGCAGATTTTCGATTTCTATTTTGAAATGAAGCTCAGATTTGTCAGTGCTGACCCGAGGGTCGAGGATGACCTTGGCAGAGTCTGCCTTTGCAGAGGACCTTTGGTTTATTGCGGCGAAAGCATACTTAACGGCGGCGTGAAGCTCAATAACATTCTGCTTGACGAAAAGCTGGATGCCGGGCTGATTCCCGATGAAAAGAGCGGTACCTATGCGGTGAGAATTGCCGCTTACGAGGATGCACCGGCGCAGGAGCTTTACTCCGATTTCAAGGCAGATAATTATATAAGTCGTGATTTATATATGCTGCCGTATTTTGCATTTGCCAACAACGGTGAAAGCGATATGCTTGTGTGGTTCAGACACAAATAACATAATAAGAAAAAGAGAGATGATTTTCGGAGTTACTTCGTAAAATCATCTCTCTGCTTTTATATTGTTCAGTTGTTAAAATCCGAAATCTGATTTACCGCCCAGCCCGCTTTTTCGTAAACACCGTTTACGGGGAAGACGCGGCGCATGATTTTGGCCGTGTTTGTGGCAAAGAATGCCTGCCCCGGCAGAGCCTTGCCGCTGATATTCCATGCTCTGAAGGCAACCTTTGAAACATCGCATATTCCCTTTGAAAGGGTATTCCAGGTTGTGTGAAGCACACCGAACAAGCCGTATCCGACAGCAGTATCAACGCAGGGCGCATCGGAATGGCAGCCGTAAACATAATCCCACGGGCAAACGAGGGTGTCAAAGCCGGCATCCCTGAAAATCAGCGAGGTTTCAACGGGAGCTTCTCTGACATTGTATTGCCAGTCGGCAATGATAATATTCTTACTCAAATCGGCCAGAATCATCTGTTCCAATTCCCGATTCCGACAGGATACGGTGTAACGGTTGTTTTTGTTGAAGGAATCACGCCCGGCAATCAGCATATCGCCCCAGATAATGGCTCTTCTGCCGCTCGGAGCAAGCTCGTCGGAAATTCCGTTGAGGTAATCGGTAAGTACGGTATAATTTTCGCTTGTTATTTCAAAGTTATATGCTTCGTCACAGCCGAGGTGGAAATATTTTCCTTTTCCGCAAAGCTCGATAAGCTCTTCTCTGACACTTCTGAGCAGTTCAAGGGTCTTCGGATTTTTGAGGTTCCATGTCCAGCCGTCGTCACTGAATAAGGGCTGAAGCTTCGGGTTCTGATCAAGAACAACGTGCTTTCCGTGCTGAACTCTTGAGGCGGAGGCGTGACCCCAGTGGTTGAACATGGGTATGATTTCAATGCCAAGCTTGTTTGCCGTTCTGATAAGCGGACGGAGCTGCTCCTTTGTGAAAGCATGGTTCCAGGCAAGTTCCTTCAGACAATCATAACGGAGCATACCCCAGAATTCAATAACGATATGGCTGTATTTGAGTGCGGCACAAAGCTTTATGAATCTTTCGAGCTCCCAAAGCCTTGTTTCGGGGAATATACAGAAATGAACCATCTGATTTTTGAGGAGCGGTTTTTCTTTATATAAGCCGCACTTTATTTCAAAAACGGCATTTTCATCCGTTATATCTCTGACTTCAATCTGGTGAAGCAGGGTCATGAAGCCGTTTATAAGACCTTTTTCGCTGTTTCCGACTATGCAGAAGCCTTCTTTTTCAACGTTTACGGCATATTGATTTCCGTCAAGGGTCGGCTTTTGCACCGTGCCGTATGCAAAAATCAGCTCATCGCTGAGCGTTATTTCAATTTCTCCCGATTGACAGCAAAAGCCTTTCCAAAAGTTCTTTATTGATTCGTTATCAAGACATTTGTTTGCAGTTACACGGACCCGGGGACCGAGGGTTAAAAAGCTGTCGGATTTTCTTTCATAATCGTGAATAAACATTTGTGACCTCCCTTTTGCCCGGCATTGTCGTGGCAGGGCGTGAAAAATCAAAGGGCTGTTACCGTTCTTTTGATGAATCCGCAACAGCCTTATTGATTATATGGATTTAATTATTCGTAAAGGGGATATTTTTTGCAGATTTCTTCAACGCCTTTTTTGATTTTTTCTTCGTTTGCGTCAAAGTCTTTTATGCAAAGAGCAATATATTCCGCAATTTTTTCCATTTCTTCTGTGCCCAGACCTCTGGTTGTAACTGCGGCTGTGCCGATTCTTACGCCGCTGGTAACAAAGGGCTTCTCGGGGTCATTGGGAACGGCATTTTTGTTTGCGGTAATATGAACCTTATCAAGCCTGTTTTCAAGCTCTTTTCCGGTAACTCCCGTGCCGCGAAGGTCAACAAGGATAAGGTGATTATCCGTTCCGCCGCTGACGAGGTTTATACCTTTTGCGGTAAGAGCATCGGCAAGGGCCTTGCAGTTCTCAACGATTTTTTTCTGATAATTCTTGAATTCGGGCTTAAGAGCTTCACCGAAGCAGACAGCTTTTGCGGCAATGACATGCATGAGAGGGCCGCCCTGATTGCCGGGGAAAATAGCTTTGTTTATTGCTTTGGCGATTTCTTCATCGTTGGTGAGAATAAGTCCGCCTCTGGGGCCGCGAAGAGTTTTATGAGTAGTGGTGGTAACTATGTCGGCATAGGGAATGGGTGAGGGATGAAGCCCTGCGGCAACGAGGCCGGCAATGTGAGCCATATCAACCATGAAATAGGCACCGACCGATTTCGTGATTTTGCCTATTCGCTCAAAATCAATTACTCTGGGGTATGCGGAGGCACCGGCAACAATGAGCTTGGGATTGTTTTCCTTTGCGATTTTTTCAAGCTCGTCATAGTCAATAAAACCGTTATCATTTACGCCGTAAGGAATGAAATTGTAAAGCTTGCCGCTGGCGTTGACGGGTGAACCGTGGGTGAGATGACCGCCGTGAGCGAGATTCATGCCGAGAACGGTGTCACCGGGCTTGATTATGGCAGAATATGCCGCCATATTTGCCTGAGCTCCCGAATGGGGCTGAACATTCGCAAAGCCGGCTCCGAAAATCTTTTTTGCTCTTTCGATTGCAAGAGTTTCGACTATGTCAACATATTCACAGCCGCCGTAATATCTCTTTCCGGGGTAACCCTCGGCATACTTGTTTGTGAGGATGCTTCCCATTGCCGCCATAACAGCGGGGGAAACTATATTTTCAGAAGCAATAAGCTCAAGATTGTTTCTCTGTCTGCTGATTTCGAGGCCCATGGCATCAGCAACCTCTTTGTCATATTTTCCGACAAAGCCTACGGTGTCAAGATAATCTGCGTACATAATGTTACCTCCTGTATTTTATATAATATGGTTTTGGTGTCATCTTTTGCCGATATTTCATTTTACTGTTATACAGTTAAAGTTTAACATTTTTATTGTTCCCAGTCAAGGAAAACAGGGTAATACCGTGACGATTTTTCTTGACGGTTCGGAATGATTATTATATAATATTACCATAATGCTTTAAGGAGTGTTGATTTATGAATAATACGGCTGAAATTATCACCGCAGGTAAAACCACAATAGGTATTGAATTCGGTTCAACAAGGATCAAAGCCGTCCTTATTGACGAAAAGGCGGAGCCTCTTGCTTCCGGTTCCTTTGATTGGGAAAACTCATATAAAAACGGAATCTGGACCTATTCTCTTGAAGAGGTCTGGGAGGGACTCAGAACCTCTTTTGCAAAGCTTAAGGCGGATGTTGAAAAGAAATACGGTGTAAAGCTTACTACGGCCGGAGCCTTCGGCATCAGCGGAATGATGCACGGCTATCTTGCTTTTGACAAAAACGGTGAACAGCTTGCAGAATTCCGTACCTGGAGAAATACGATTACCGCTGATGCTGCTGAAAAGCTTACCTCACTTTTTGATTTCAATGTACCTCAGCGCTGGAGCATTTCTCACCTTTATCAGGCCATGCTTAACGGCGAAAGTCATGTTTCGGAAATAAATGCTCTTTATACCCTTGCTGCCTATGTTCATTTCAGACTGACGGGTGAAAGAGTTGTCGGCGTAGGCGAAGCCAGCGGTATGTTCCCCATTGACAGCAACATCAATGATTATGATGCAAAAATGATTGAAAAATTCAGAAAGCTTTCTGCCGATATGCCGTGGGATATTTATGATATTCTTCCCAAGGTGCTTGTTGCCGGTGACAAAGCCGGTGTGCTTACCGCAGAAGGTGCTCTTCTGCTTGACCCGACAGGCGAATTCAAGGCAGGCATTCCTTTCTGTGCCCCCGAGGGCGATGCGGGAACGGGCATGGTTGCCACAAATTCCGTTGCTCAGAGAACCGGAAACATTTCGGCCGGAACTTCGATTTTTCTTATGGTCGTGCTTGAAAAGGCACTCTCAAAGCTTTACACGGAAATTGATATGGTAACTACCCCTTCGGGCAGACCCGTTGCCATGGTGCACTGCAATAACTGCTCCGGTGAAATTGATGCATGGGCGGGAATATTCACGGCTATGTGTAAAGAAATGGGCGCAGATGTAACCATTTATAAAGTGCTTGACAAGATGTTTGAGCTTGCTCTCAAGGGCGATAAGGACTGCGGCGGACTTGTCGGCTTCAATTACCTTTCCGGTGAAGTCATTACGGGTCTTGACAGCGGCAAGCCTCTTTTCTTCAGAGGTCCCGACAGCAAATTCACTCTTGAAAACTTTGCAAGAACTCAGCTTTATTCTGCCGCGGCAACTCTCGGTATCGGCAAGGAAATTCTTGATGCCGAAAACGTTAAAATCGACAAGCTTCTCGGCCACGGCGGCTATTTCAAGGCACCCGTAGCAGGTCAGGCGGTTATGGCAGCGGCTCTCGGCGCACCCGTTTCCGTAATGAAGACGGCAGGTGAGGGCGGCCCTTGGGGTCAGGCAGTGCTTGCAGGTTATATGCTCAACAAAAAAGAAGGCCAGGCCCTTGAGGATTACCTTGACGAGGTCGTATTCGGCGAGCAGGAATCCTTTGAGGTAAAACCCGACGCAGAGGATATTAAGGGCTTTTCCGCTTTCATTGAAAACTATAAAAAAGGCCTTGCCGCCGAAAAAGCAGCAGCAGAGTGCTGATAATTTACAAATGTCATAATAAAAGAAGCAAGCTTGATCTGAATACAGGTCAAGCTTGTTTATTATTGTTATTATTTTTTCATGTAAGCCATATATGACTGCCAGTCGGCTCTGCTGAGGAAGTGTTTGCCCTCACGCAGATGATAAGCCACATCACCGGACTGAAAATCGTCACCGACTTTTGCGGGCTCTTCGGGAATATCACATTTCTTTCCGGAAAGCTCAAAGGCGGGCTTGGCACCGATGCAGGAAAGCTGCTCTGAATACGGGTCTGCCCACAGGTCAAGATTTGCACTGCCCACAAACACCTTTCTCGGAGCAGATGCGGCAATGAGAAAATGCTGGTCAAAGGGCATTTCGTTTTCATGGCCGGCATATTTCTGTCTGTTTTCGCAGAACCAGAACGGGAAATTGATATTCATATCGGCAATTGTTTCGGCATTGGCGTGCTTTGTTCTTTCGTAAGCCGCTCCGCCGCAGCCGGAATCGTTGGAAATAACATAAGTAAATCTCTCGTCATTGGCACCGCACCAGAGAGCTGTTTTGCCGAGACGGGAATGACCGATGGCGGCAACCTTTGTGCTGTCGATTTCGGGTCGGTCAATAACACAGTCAAGAGCGCGGCTCATGGCAAAGGCCCAAAGCGAGATTTTGCCGTAGCCCGTGCCGTCGGTAGGCCTTGAATACATACCCGAAAGACCGTTTGCCATATCATTGTCATCGGTGGTTATATCTTTGTAATATATTTTTGCTACGGCAAAGCCGTTATCAACGATTTCTTCAAGAGGAATATACTTTCCGTAAACATAATCACCGAAGTTCATGATTACGAAAAGAGGATGCTTGCCTTCGGAGGTCGGTACGGTCAGATGAAAGCTGAATGTAAAATCCCCCTTTTCCGTCGGAAATGTTGCGGTGATTTTTTCACAGGTGGCATGACCTGCACACTGCGTGTCATTGACAGGTTCACTGACAAAAACGGTTTTTCCGCAGGCCTTGGGCATATAGCCGTATTCCTCGGCGGAAAGAATATCTACAAGCTCTTCACGGCGAAGCTTCCAGTCATCGGCAGTTTCAACTTTTTTGCCGTTTTTCATTATCATAAGTTCGGGTTCGAATTTCATAACATTCACCTCGCCGACCATTATATAACAGAAGCCGCTAAATAGCAATATGAATATATAAATCCGTCGGTAAATAATAAACAGAAAATACTCAGTCAAAAAACGGATGATTACGAATTTCGCAATCATCCGTCTTGTTTTATTTAAGTGTAACTTAATGAGCAGCTTAGAAAAGGCCCTTTACTGTATCAACGATTGTATCTACGGGGATCTTTTCTGCAACGCCCTTAACGGTGGAAACGATGCTTGAGAAATCAATTCCCTTAACGAAATCAACAACCTTGTTGAATACATTCTGGAAAGTATCGCTCTTAACGAATTCAACGATCTTGTTGAAAGCGAACTTGAGAGCCTCAAGGATGTGACCGGCCTTCATCATAGCGCAGAATGATCTGTATTCACAATCATCAATGTGTGCATAGTATTCTGTCTTTGAGGGGAAGGTTTCGGGGCAGCCGTTCTCTTTGTATTTGCAGGGGATTTTACGGTCTGCGATGTCTTTACAACCAACAACTATTTCAGTGCCGTTAACATGCTCATCATAAGCAGTAACTGTTGTGAAAGTAGCAAGGCAGTAAGGGCACTCAACGGAATGACCTTTTACGGGGAAAGTTTCGTTAAGATGAGCCTGAAGCATCTCAACTGATGTGAACTCTTTGCCGCAGTAGTCGCAAACGAGATTCTTGTCTTCTGTACCGCTGATAACGATCTCTGTTTCAGCTGCAAAAGCAACTGTCATGCAGGAGAGAGCGAAAAGTACAGCAAACATTACTGCAAAAAACTTTTTCATGATATTACCGTCCTTTAACAATATATTGCATCTTTGGCGATGCTTTTTACCTACATATAGTAGCATTTTGTTTATGCTTTGTCAACCGATTTATTCAAAAAATGTTCGCATTTTGTTAAAATTTTTTCGGTTTTTTCCGAACAAATCCGGTTGAAATTTTCCTCCGGTAATTTGTTTACAATTTGTTCATAAAATAAAAGAATAACTTTCTTGTTTTGGTGCGAATAACATTATGTAGGCATAATAAAGATTTGGGATAAAATCCGGATTTACATTATATTTTAATTCGTTTCGGAAGTGACTAACTATTAAAAGTCAAGGGTTTTTTATTGAAAAAAATCAAAAGAAAAAAGGTGCACTTTAATAAGCCCTATGTTTCAAGGACTTTTGAAAAAGTTAGTTAAAGATTATCTTATGGCATCCGGATCATAA
>JAZUJJ010000041.1:0-20562 GCA_045642725.1 Acutalibacteraceae bacterium | reverse complement strand
CGTACAGGTGCCGTTTTTGATAAGCTCCTGGGCATTTCCGAGCCAAACATCCGTGCCGTGAGAAAGACCTGAAATCTGAAGCATATCCGAGAAATTCTTCGGCTTTGCCTCAACAAGCATTCCGAGCACAAAGGGCGTACCGAGCTCCGGCAGAGAAAGAGTGCCCGTGGGGCATTCAATATCCTCAGCCGTAACGCCGAGGGGCTCCGGGGTCGTAAGAAGCTGATAAAGCTTGGGGTCGCAGACATCCGCATCCATGACCGATGTACCCGTCAGCTTCTCAAGATGGTGGTACATGGTCGGAACTTCGTGACCGAGGTTATCAAGCTTCAGAATAGTATCGTGAAGAAAATGGAAGTCAAAGTGGGTTGTTCTGTGAATGGAATCCGGGTCGTCCGCAGGGTGCTGAACGGGGGTGAAATCCGCCGCATCCATATCATCGGGAACAACGACCATTCCGCCGGGGTGCTGGCCCGTTGTTCGTTTTACGCCGACACAGCCTGCCGCAAGTCTTTCCATTTCGGCATTTGAAATGCTTTCAAAATATTTTTTCCTGGTGTAAAGGCTGCCGTCGCTCTCAATGCCTCTCATTCTGTCGGCTTCAAGAATATCGTCAATCTTTTTGACATTTTCCTCGACCCATTTCTTGACAAAGCCGAAAGCGGTTTTATCTGCAACCGTGCCTATGGTGCCGGCCTTGAAAACATGGTCCTTGCCGAAAAGCTCCTCCGTATAGCGGTGAGCATAGAACTGATATTCACTTGAGAAGTTAAGGTCAATATCGGGCTGCTTATCGCCGTAGAAGCCGAGGAAGGTTTCAAACGGAATATCGTGACCGTCTCTTGTCATGGGTATATGGCAATCGGGGCAATCCTTCGCAGGCATATCAAAGCCGGAACCATATTCACCGTTAAGGAAAAATTCGCTGTGCTTGCACTTATGGCATACATAATGGGGCGCAAGGGGATTTACCTCGGAAATACCTGCCGCAAAAGCTACGAAGGATGAGCCGACCGAGCCTCTGGAGCCTACATAATAGCCGTGCTCCATGGAGTTGGCAACAAGCTTCTGTGCAATCATATAGAGAACGGCGAAACCGTGCTTGATAATCGAATCAAGCTCCTTGTCAAGTCTTTCCCTGATATACTGAGGCAGCGGGCTGCCGTAATACGCTTCCATTCGCTCGTTGCATATTCTGCGCAGGTCTTCATCGGAGCCGGGAATGTGGGGCGGATATACACCCGCCGGAACGGGTCTTATTACCTCGCACATATCCGCTATTTTATTGGGGTTGTCAATAACGATTTCTTTTGCCTTCTCCGGCTCAAGGTAGCTGAACTCGGCAAGCATATTGTTTGTTGTTCTGAAATAAAGGGGTGCCTGCTGATCGGCGTCGGAGAAGCCCATGGTGGTCATGAGTATTTCTCTGTAAATCTTGTCGCTTTCATCAATGAAATGCACATCTCCCGTAGCAACAACGGGTATGTTCAGTTCATCCGCAAGGGCGATTATCTGTCTGTTTATGTCATTCAGATCTTCTTCATCAGCAAGGGTGTCATTGCGGAGCATGAACGCATTGTTGCCGTTGGGCTGGATTTCAAGATAATCGTAAAGGCTTGCATATTTAAGCTGTGTTTCGTGGGATTTACCTGCAAGCACAGCCTGATAAAGCTGACCCGCCTCGCAGGCGGAGCCTATGAGCAAGCCTTCTCTGTGCTTTTGAAGATTACTCAGAGGAATACGGGGATTCTTGTGGAAATACTCAAGATTTGAGTCCGTAATAAGCTGATAAAGATTTTTAAGACCGGCATTATTTCTCGCAAGGAAAATTATGTGATAGCTCTTAAGCTTTCTCGGGTCGGGCTTTATTACATCGTTGATTTCTTCAACGGCATTGATGCCCTTTTCTTTCATAAGAGCCACAAGCTTTTCGAAAATCAGCGCAAGTATTCTTGCATCCTCATCGGCTCTGTGATGGTCAAACTTCGGAAGCTTGAAATAATTTGCAACATTGTCAAGCTTGAAGCTTTTTATCTTATCGTTATCCGTAAGCTCCTGAGCAAGAAGCAATGTATCAATATGAGTCATCTCATATTTTATGCCGTGTCTTTCACAGGTCGCTTTTATGGTATCGGTGTCAAAGACGGCATTATGAGCAACAAGCACAGACCCTTCGGCAAATTCAAGAAATTTCTTTACTGCCGTTTCTTCATCGGGGGCACCCGCTACCATACTGTCATCAATTCCGGTCAGCTCGGTAATCTTTTTGGGTATCCTGCGGCCGGGGTCAACAAAGGTACGGAAGGATGAAACCTCGGCACCGTCAATATACTTGACCGCACCTATTTCGATTATTCTGTCATATCCGGTACGAAGCCCGGTGGTTTCAATATCAAAAATTACAAATGTTCCGTCTATGGGCATTTTCATATTGCCCACGACAGCGGTCACGGAGTCATCAACATAATAGCCCTCCATGCCGTAAATAACCTTTATGCCCGTTTCTTTTGATGCGGCAAAAGCATCGGGGAAAGCCTGAACAACGCCATGGTCGGTAATTGCAATGGCTTTGTGACCCCATTTTGCCGCTCTTTTCACAAGCTTGCCTGCGTCGGTAAGACCGTCCATCTGTGACATATTGCTGTGTAGATGAAGCTCAACGCGCTTTTCCTGCGCATCATCCGTTTCGGTCAATTCTTCAATAGCCATTATTCCTCTGGCCTTGATGCAGAAGCTCTTTATATAATCGTCATATTCAATATGACCTCTTACCAGAACGACCATTCCGTCCTTGATATTGTCGGTAAGGTCTTTTGTCATTTCAACAAACTCAAAGACCTTGACCACATAGGAATTTGTTCTGTCGGTTATGTTGAATTTTATTATTGACCTTTTTTCGTCCTTGGTGGTACGCATATCAAGGCCGAAAACCTTACCCCAGACGGTTACATTTCCGTCTTCAATGGAAATCTCCGAAAGAGGTACGGGCTTGGATTTTATTTTTCCGTTACCGAATATCACATTGGCATTTGTAAGGGAAATCGGCAAATCGTCATATTCTTTTTTGGGCTTTTTAGGAGCAGAAGGTGCTTCCTTTGGCAGTTCAATATTCACTCCGTTTTTCTGCATTTCAACATATTCGGGTGAATCAAAATCAATGGTTTTCTCACCGCTGATTTCAACCTTGAAGCTTTTTCCGAAATGTTCAAGAATATAATCGGCAATAAACTGCTCCGCTCCCGTTTCTTTAAGCACACCTTCGCCCTGCTCAACCTTAACGGAAATCACACCGTCGTTTATTTCATAAACGGCAGTGTCAAAAAATCCGTTGGCGGCGGGGTTAGCGTATTTAAGGGCTTTTATGATTTCATCAAAGCACTCTTCACCGAAAGCACCTTCGGGATAATAAGCGGAAATGCTCACCTTGGCAACATTCAGCATATTTCTGATTTCCTGCTGAGCCTGCTCAATATCCCCGGGAACGATATATTCGTCAAAATAAGCGCTGACGGACAAAGCAAGCGCCTTGTCATCAAACTCGATTTCCTTCACCTTGCCGCTTGAAAATCTGTCACGCAGAACGGGGGTAAGGTAATCACCTATAAAATAAAGCAGATCTGTTCGTTTCATATTTTCTCTATTTCCTGCATAAGTCTGTCAAGGGCTTCGTTTTCGGGCACCTTGCAAAGTATTTCTCCCTTTTTGAAAATGAGAGCACATCCGTCACCGCCGGCAATGCCTATGTCGGCTTCTCTTGCCTCACCGGGGCCGTTTACGGCACAGCCCATAACGGCAACCTTTATTTTCTTGTCGCATCCTCTCAGCCTTTCTTCAACACTCTTTGCAAGGCCGATAAGGTCAATTCTCGTTCTGCCGCAGGTCGGGCAGGAAACAATATCGGGGCCCGCTTTGCCAAGACCCATTGCTTTGAGTATATCCTGACCCGCTTCGACCTCTTTTATCGGGTCGTCGGTCATGGAAACACGGATTGTGTCACCGATACCGTCAAGGAGCAGTGAACCGATGCCTATACTTGATTTGATGAGGGCCATATTATGAGTACCTGCCTCGGTCACGCCCAGATGCAGGGGGTATGAGCATTTTTCTGCGGCAAGCCTGTAAGCCTCTGTCATTGTAATTACATTTGAGGATTTGATTGAAATAACAATGTCGTCAAAATCAAACTTTTCAAGAAGTGAAGCGTGGTAAAGCGCACTTTCAACAAGTGCTTCCTTGCAGGGTGAGCCGTATTTCGCAAGTATCTCTTTTTCGACCGATCCGGAATTCACACCGATTCTTATGGGGATATTCTTTGCCCTGCATGCGTCGGCAACGGCCTTTACTCTGTCTTCGGAGCCGATATTGCCGGGGTTGATTCGGATTTTGTCAACGCCTGCATCAATGCTTGCAAGTGCAAGACGGTAATCAAAATGAATATCTGCCACAACGGGCACGGTAAGATTTTCTTTAAGTGCCGCAATAAGCTTCACGGCCTCCATATCTGGCACAGCGGCACGGATAATCTGACAGCCCGCCTTTTCAAGAGCCACAGCCTGCGCCACACTGCCCTCAATATCCCATGAGGGCTTGTTAAGCATGGACTGTACCGTTACGGGGCTGTCACCGCCGATAAAAGTATTTCCGACTTTGATTTTTTTTGTTATTCGTCTTTCCATAAAATTATCCCTTTATCAGTTTCCATATATCGCTGAATGACACGACCGCCATAAAAGCAAGAAGAAGTATCATTCCCACTGCGTGAACCCAGCCCTCAAATTTACGGGGCACGGGCTTTCTGATTATCATTTCAACAAGTATGAACAGCAGCCTTCCGCCGTCAAGAGCGGGAAGAGGCAGCAGATTAAACAAACCGATATTTATGGCAATAAGCGCCATAAGAGTGTAGAAATAAGTATAGTCCGCTTCCTTGACCGAGCTTTCGGCGGCATCCGCAATATAACCTACGGTACCGACAGGCCCCGAAAGGTCACTCACGCCGTATTTGCCCGTAATCAGATCATAAAGCGAGATATAAACAAGCCTTGCGTAAGAAACGGAGGTCTTGAAGGAGGTGGGAATAACGGTTTTGAAGGACGGGTCAACACCCACAATAATGAAATCATAAATTATCGTCAGGCGTTCTTCGCCCTGAAATTCCGTTTTTTCCGTAGCGAATTTGACTTTTTCAAGCTTTTCCGTTTTGCCGTCACGGCGAACCGTCAGGTCAAAAACTCCGTCTTCATCCGTTGACATGAAATAGGAAAGGTCGTAATCGGAAAAAACGCGTCTGCCGTTGACCTTTATTATTTCGTCGCCGACCTTAAGACCGTGGTTACAGCTTACCGCATCCTTTGAAAAAGAGTGAATGACTCCCGTCCCGATAAGGTCACCGGTCGTGGCAAGCATAAGAGTAACTATAACCCAGCCCATAATGAGGTTGATTATTCCGCCTGCGGCAACAATGATAAATCTTTTCCACGCCTTCTGATTGCAGAAAGCACGGCTGTCCTCACTGCTGCTGTCCTCCCCCTCCATGCTGCAATAGCCGCCTATGGGGAAAAGGCGCAGGGAATACTGTGTTTCACCTTTTTTGAATTTGAAAAGAGCAGGGCCCATACCCATGGCAAATTCATTTACCTTTACGCCGAAAATTCTCGCAAAGGTAAAATGCCCCAGCTCATGAAAGAATATAAGCAGACCGAAAAACAGAATGGCAACAAGTATGGGCCAGACCTTGCCCCATACTGCCCCTGCGGTCAGTAATTTAATCGTAGTCATTTCCAAAAGCTCCCGATCTCCTCTCTGACAGCCTTATCGGTTTCAAGTACATCGGAGAGTGTATATTTTCCTGTTTCGTATTTGCCGTCAAGGGATTTTTCAACACTGCGGGCAATGTCGCCGAAGCTGATTCGACCCTTTCTGAAAAGCTCGTTTGCCTTTTCGTTGGCGGCATTGACAGCGGCGGGATAAAGTCCGCCCTTTTCAAGAGCCTTGCGGCAATAATTTATACATTTGAAGGTTTCACAATCCGGTTTACAGAAGGTGAGTGTTGCCGCCTCGGCAAGGTCGAGCTCACGCACGGGGCTCACAAATCTGTCGGGGTAGGTCAGCGCATACTGTATCGGTATTCTCATATCCGGCACACCGAGCTGAGCAATAACCGAATTATCGTTATACTCCACAAGGGAGTGAATTATACTCTGTCTGTGAACGAGAATGTCGATTCTGTCGGGGGTCATGTCAAAAAGCCATGCCGCTTCAATAAGCTCAAGACCCTTGTTCATCATTGTAGCGGAATCAATGGTTATCTTTGCACCCATGCTCCAGTTCGGGTGAGCCAGAGCCTGCTCCACAGTGACATTTTCAAGCTCCTCTGCGGTTTTTCCGAAAAACGGCCCACCGGATGCGGTAAGAATAAGCTTCTTTACCTGCTTTCTGTCGGGACAGCCCTGAAGGGACTGAAAAATCGCGGAATGCTCACTGTCAACGGGCAGAATGTCAATACCCTTTTCCGAAGCCATATCGGTAACAAGTCTGCCGCCCGTAACAAGAGTTTCCTTGTTGGCAAGGGCCAGCTTGTTGCCTGCCTCAATGGCACAGACAGTCGGCTCAAGCCCGGCAATACCCACAATGCTGTTAAGCACGGCATCGGTTTTTATTCCGGCACACTCTTTTACACCCTGAGCACCGGAAAGAATTTTCGTGCCCGTATCGGCAACCTTTATTTTTAATTCCGCCGCCGCTTTTTCATCGGCAACAGCCGCAACGGGAGGAGCAAATTCTCTTATCTGCTTCTCCAGCACATCTATCCTCACATTGGTGGTGAGCGCGGTTATTTTGTATCCGTTAAGCCGTGCCACATCCAGTGCCTGAACCCCTATTGAGCCCGTGGAACCGAGCACCGTCAAGGATTTAATCATACAGAGTCCTCCATATAAGAGTTACTGCCCTGAGCCCGCTTGAACGCAAATGGGCTCAGGGCTTATAAATCACATTAAAATCAAGCAAAAATATCAATGACAATTTTTACGATGAAGTAACCTGCAGGCATTGCAAGAAGATAGGAATCAATTCTGTCCATGGCTCCGCCGTGCTCGGGAATCAGAGTTCCGAAATCCTTGACACCGTAATTTCTCTTGATAACGGAAGCGGCAAGGTCGCCGAAGATACCCATTAAGCAGACAAAGGGCTCATAAATGAGAACCATCCACCACTTTATGGTTTCCGTGCTGAAGTAGAAATGTTTGCAGATTGCAAAGGTGATGAGAGAAACAAGAGTTGTTCCTATGATACCGCCAACGGCACCTTCAACTGATTTGTTTGGGCTGATTTTCGGAGCAAGCTTATGCTTACCGAAGGCTCTGCCCGTAAAAAGAGCAAAGCTGTCACACAGCCAGGCGGCGAAGAGTGTGATCAGTATTACGAAAATGGTGTTTGACCTGCAGAAAAGGTCGTTTCTCGTTTCCATAAACTGATAAAGCAAAACTACCGACACGCCGGCATAAGGAATAAAAATTGATGAAAACAGAGCGGCCGCCACATTCTCAAACCTTGTTTTGTCAAACATTTTGAGCATTATCAGAATGACCAAAAGGATGTAGAAGAAGAGAATGTATGACACGGGTACGGGAATCACCTTGTCAAGCTCAAAGGTATAATAAGCGGGAACCGCTGCCGAAAAAATCATTGCAAGAACTGTCAGAACTTTATTTTTACAGCCGGTTACACCGAGTATCTCATGGGAGCTGAGCACACAGAAAATCGAAGCAAGAACTCCGAAAACCTGCGGATAGCCGTAGCCCATAAAGGTCAGCAGACCGATTGCAAAAAGCGCACATAAAATTCCGACTATAACTTTTGTCTTAAGGCTCCCCTTCTTTTTGGGAGCTGCATTTTCTTTTGCCATAACTAAACACCGTTTTTCTTTCTTCAGACGCCGCCGAAGCGTCTGTTTCTGCTGCAATAATCCAATATTGCTTTATCTAAATCATCCGTGGTAAAATCCGGCCACAGAATATCGGAATACCAGAATTCCGAATACGCCGCCTGCCAGATCATAAAATTTGAAAGTCTGTATTCACCGCTGGGCCTGATGATAAGATCCGGGTCGGGCTGACCTGCGGTGAAAAGCCCTGCCGAAATATCTTCCTCGGTAATGTCCTTTATTTTCTTTTCTCCGGACTTTACCTTTTCGGCAAGCTGCTTAAAGGAATGAAGTATTTCATCCCTGCCGCCGTAATTGATGGCAAGGTTCACCGTCATCACATTTTTGTCGGCAGAATTTTTTTCGAGGGTATCAAGAGATTTGATGATGTCACCGGGAAGGCCCTGCTTTTCACCGATAAGGTGAAACTTAAGACCTCTCTGCTCATTTTCGCCTTCTCTTTCGTTTGCCTCGTCAAGAAACTTTCTGAAAAGCTTCATTATGGCGGCAACCTCTTTCGGCGGGCGTTTCCAGTTTTCTGTGGAAAAAGCATAGAATGTCATGCACTCTATGCCCAGATCCGCGCCGTAATTGCATATTGTCCTGAAAACCTCTGCACCTGCCTTGTGGCCCTCGGTGCGTTCAAGACCTCTCTGCTTTGCCCAGCGGCCGTTGCCGTCCATTATTATGCCGATATGCCTGGGCATGATTATGCTTTTACGCTGTTCTTCCGTCATTGCAAAGCACCTTAGATGGACATGATTTCTTTTTCTTTTTCGTCGGAAATCTTGTCAATCTCTTTGATGTATTTATCTGTGAAATCCTGAATTTTCTTTTCGCAGTCCTTAAGGTCGTCTTCCGTTATCTCGGAAGCCTTTTCCATTTTCTTTGCCTTTTCAATGGCATCTCTTCTTATGGAACGAACGGCAACTCTTGAATCCTCTGCCATCTTGCGAACATCCTTGCTGAGCTCCTTACGGCGTTCCTCGGTAAGCTGAGGGAAGATAAGGCGGATGGTAACACCGTCATTCTGAGGATTGATGCCTATATCGGAAGCCTGGATTGCTTTCTCGATGGGATGAAGTGTTGACTTGTCCCAGGGCTGAATTGTAAGAATTCTTGCCTCGGCAACGGAAACGGCAGCCATCTGATTGATGGGTGTGGGTGTGCCGTAATAATCGACTCTGATTTTGTCAAGAACGGCGGCATTGGCTCTGCCGGCTCTGAGCTGTGAATATTCGGATGTGAGAACACTCACGGTCTTTTTCATTTTTTCTTCTGTCTGAGCAAATAAAGTTTCCATTTTCTTTCCTCCGTAATTTATTATTCTTTTACAAGTGTGCCTATGTTTTCACCGCAAACCGCTCTGATAATATTTTCGGGGTCATTGAGGTTGAAAACAAGAATTTTGATTTTATTTTCACGGCAGAGTGAAGCCGCCGCTGAATCCATGACCTTAAGGTCCTTTTCAAGAACCTCACTGTGAGTAACAACATCATATTTGACGGCATCGTCAAACTTGTTGGGGTCCTTGTCATAAACGCCGTCAACATTGGTGGCCTTAAGAAGAACCTCTGCCTTGATTTCCGCGGCTCTGAGTGCCGCACAGGTATCGGTGGAGAAGAAGGGGTTGCCCGTTCCGGCTCCGAAAATGCAGACTCTGCCTTTTTCAAGATGTCTGATAGCTCTGTTTCTGATGTAAAGCTCTGCAAACTGTCTCATTTCAATGGCGGTCTGAACTCTGACGGAAACACCGAGCTGCTCAAGAGAATCGGCAAGGGCAAGGGAATTCATGACCGTTGCAAGCATACCGATATGGTCTGCTCTCGTGCGGTCCATACTGCCGCCGCTGCGTCCTCTCCAGAAGTTGCCGCCGCCGACAACAAGGCCGACCTCTACACCCATTTCATTCAGCTTTTTAACAGCCGAACAAACGGAATTTATGGTATCAAAATCAAAACCGAAGCCTTTTTCTCCGGCAAGAACCTCACCGCTGATTTTTAGAAGCACTCTTTTATATGCAGGCTGCATAATTATCTCCTCCGAACTTTTGCCGTTTCAGGGAATAAAACCCTCTCCGACAATTATTTTGATATATTTTATATTATTTTATAGGTCATGTAAAGAGCATTTTGAAATTTTCGCAAAAAATTCACATATTTTATACCTATGGTTGCCGAATCGCATTTTTTGATGTATAATAAATCGGTATGATAAAATAATTCCGAAGGAGTTTTCACATTGAAAGACCTTATTCTGAGAAACACCCCCGAAATAGCCGACGCTTTTATCCTGCGCGACAAGGAGGCTGTTGACGGCAAAAACACCTACGATGTATTTTGCGAAGACGGAAAAATAGTTATCTGCGGTGACTGCAAGATAAGCCAGGCCATGGGTTACTATGAATATCTGAAAAAAATCTGCAGGGTCAACTACTCTCACTGCGGAAACACCTCTCTCAATGTTAAGGAAGCTCCTCTTTTTGACGGAAAGCTTTCAAAGGTCATCCCTCAGAAAAAAAGAGCCTGGCTCAGTTACCGTGCCTACGGCTATTCTCTCGCCTTCTGGGATTGGGAAAAATGGGAAAAGGAAATTGATTTCATGGCAATGAACGGCATAAATATGCCCCTTTCCGTAGTGGGCAGCGAAGCCGTAATCTATTACACCATGAGAGATTTCAAGTACAGCCAGAAGGGTGCGCTTTCATTTTTGAGCGGCCCCGGTTTCTGGCCCTGGCAGCTGACCGGCAACCTTGAAAGTTATTTCAGCCTTACCGACGAAAAATATATCGAGAGCCGTCTTGAGCTGGGCAAAAAGATAATCGACCGTGAAGTAAGCCTCGGCATGACTCCCATTCAGCAGGGATTTGCCGGCATGGTTCCCAGAAGCTTTTCAAAGCTTTTCAAGAGAATCCGCATAGGTCTTATTTCATCATGGCGTAATTTCGCCGTCACCTATCGTATTGACCCTCTTGACCCCGTTTTCAAAAAATTCGGTACGGCTCTTCTTGAAAAGCAAAGGCAGCTTTTCGGCTCTTTCCATTATTTTGCCTGCGACCCGTTTTTTGAAACGAAGCCCAACATCAGAGCCAAAAACTACCTCTGGAAGGTCGGCAGAGCCATCGACACAATGTACAAGGACTTTGACCCCGAATCCGTCTGGGTCATGCAGAGCAGCACTCTTTATGACCAGATGGTGAAATCCGTTCCCAAAGGCAGACTTCTCATCCTCGATAACGCCCCCGACAGGTACAAGGAAACCGAAGGCTTCTGGGGTCACGATTTCATTCTCGGCAACGTCTGCTCTTACGGTGACAGAACCGCATTGCACGGCGATATAAAAGCCCTTGCCTCCGACAGATTTTCTTCGGTTGAGTATGAAAACTGTGTCGGTACCGGACTTTTCCCCGAGGGAATTTATCAGAACCCGCTTTACTTTGACCTTGCTTTTGAAATGCTCACCGCCGATAAGGAAACAGACCTTGAAAAATGGCTGCGCGATTATGCCCGCCGCCGCTACGGTACGGATGATGAAAAAGCCGCAAAAGCTATGCTCCTGCTGGCCGGCTCCTGCTACGGAGAGGGCACCGACGGAGTTGAAACCGGGTCCATTATCTGTGCAAGGCCTTCCACTCAGTTTCCCCACACCGCTCCCGGCGATTCAACGGAGCTTAAATATTCAAACAAAAAGCTTTTTGAAGCCGCAAAAGAGCTGCTTGCCGCTCAGAGTGCAGACACCGACGGCTATAAATACGACGTCTGCGACATTACAAGACAGGTGCTCAGCAACCTTTGCCGTGAGCTTTACGACAAGACCGTCAACGGTTATTACAACAAGGATATAAAAGATTTTGAACGCTGTTCAAATGCTTTTCTTAAAATCTGCGATGAGCTTGACGAGCTTTTGCAGACAAGGCCGGAGCTCACTCTCGCCGAGCATCTCAAAGCCGCATCCGCCCTTGCCATTGAAGAAAAAGACAAGGAAAATTATGAGCTCAATCTTCTGACTCAGCTCACCGTCTGGGGCCCGATTATGGAGTCGGTGAATTACGATTACGCCTGGAAAGAATGGGGCGGTCTCATAGGCACATACTACGCCAAGCGCTGGCAGAGCTTTTACGAAAGACTTGCTTTTGAATTCACCCACAGAAAGAAATTTTCTTCCGTAACGAAAAAGCAGGTGAACGGCAGAAACGCATACAGAGGCAGTAATTTTTATAAGGGATTTGCCGATTTTGAAAAGAAATGGCTTTCCACAGCCGACCCTGCCAAGCCCACCGACGGCGACACCGTGGAGCTTGCCCGCAACCTGATTGAAAAATACGAAAAATACATTTAACAGACAAAAACCGTCAGGGATTTTTCATAATCCCTGACGGCATTTATATATAGGAAATCATTGACCGCTCTTTTCAATTCTTTCTCTTTCTTTGTTATAATCTCCGCTTTGGTTTATCAGCACGGCTTTATTGAAAACAAGGGCTGCGGCCGTCAGCAAAAATGAAATTCCGCTTAGAATCTGCTGAGCGTAAACCTCTCTGCCGAAAAGTATATTTCCCTTTTTCTGAACTGCCGTAAGGAGCCGGCTGCCCGAAAGGGAAGCGATAAAGCCGAAAATTCCTCTTATGCTGTTATTCACGGACATGGCGGAAAGTATATATTCATCGTCAACAAAGCTGTACATCATATTGAAGGTGTTCTGATTGGTGCCCGCAAAGCTCATCTGATAAAGTGCGGTAAAAATCAGCAGCAGCCAACGCCTGCCCGGAGAAATGAACATTCCCGCGGCAAAGGCTCCGAGGGTAAGAAAATTGCCGAGAAAATATCCCTTCGGGTAAGATGTTCTGTCCGAATATCTGCCCACGGGCTTTGAAATCACAAATCTTCCCATATTGGCGGCAATATTCATAAGCTGTATCTGCCCGACGGTAAAGCCGAGCTCCCCCGTTTTATAGGTACCCATAAACCCAATCGTCATATAGCGGGTGAACTCCATGAGAACGGAAAGAATTACGGCATTGCGGCAGTTCCTATTGTGCAGAATATACTTTACGGTTGCGCCGACGCTCTGGCGAACGGTACTTTCGCTGAGCGTGACATCCTTCATCATCGAAAGACAGATGAAATTGAAAATACACACCACGGACATGGTTGCCGCAATAAAAAGAAACGCTCCGTGCAGATTTCCGTTTGCCTCATATCTGTCTGTTATAAATCCCATGCCGAGGGTAAAAATCACGCCCGAAAAGAGAGAAACCATTTCTTTCGTGGCGGAAAATGAGCCTCTTTTGTCGGGAGAAACAAAGGAATTACCCCATTTGTAACAGATTGAAGTATTCAGATACAAGGCGAAATATGCAATAACTATGAGAACGGTTACAACTACCGCTTTTCCTCTTGCTCCGACGGAAAAGAAAGGCACAAGAAAAAGAGATGCAAAAAGAAGCTGGCTTGCGGTATCAAGCGCCATTATGGGCTTCTTGATTTTTTTGAGCTTTCCAGAAAGCGGAACGGAAAGAAGCTGAAACAGAAAAAGAAACGAAATCAGGGATGACAGTATGCCCGTTGCGCCGTCACTCAGGCCGATGTCTTTAAGCAGCTTTGCAAGAAATGCATCAGCCGAAAGCAAAGATATAAAATATTCAAACATACACTGTGCCGAATAGGCACGGCGTGAGGTCTTGTATTCTTTTGATTCAAATCTGTCCTGCATCCGTAAACCTCTTAATCATCCGGCTGTTTTCTTTTCAAAGCGGAATTCATATATAACAATTCCGGTCAGCGGCTCCGATATTTCCAGCAAAGCGCAGCCGTTTTCAAAAGCCTCTGCATTAACATCATAAACTATACTGCAAAAATCATCAGTAAGGAATTTCTTTTCATATTCCTCGTCCCGTCTGCCGCCAAAGCATTCCCCTTCATAGAGAATGTTTCCGTTGACGCTGACCTTCAGCGATGTTCCTGCGGTATTCTTCATTTTGGCATAAGTAACTCTCAGCTGATAATCGCCGCCTGTCAGGCCAGCGGTTTTCATGCTGAAATTAAAATGGTCGAAGCCGTTAACAAGACACATCGGCCTTTGTGCATTTTCGTTCTTGTCACCGTTAAAATCAAGGTAATGCTCACCGACCTGTGCTCCGCAGACGGGCAGCCCGTGCTCCGCAAAGGAAAAATAGAATTCATCCTTTTCCACCTTGTTTCTGTCAAGAAGCTCAAGCAGAAATTCACGGGTGGAGTTTTCTTTTATACGTCCGAGCAGATAAGGTCTGTCGGTTACGGGCATATCTATGGAATCGAGAGTACAGCCTCTTTCGCGGCTTTTGCCGCCGAAATGCTCAACATCAAGCTGTATTCCGATAAGCCCGAACAGCTTCTGAGCGAGCACAAACAGCTTTTGCCTGTTTGCTTTATATTCATCGGTAAATTCCGACGAAAGGATTTCTTTTGCCTTTTCAACGTTTCCTCTGCGTATTTCAAAATCAGCTTTTTCAATCAGATCAAGCTCATAAATCCGTCTGTCACGAACGATTTTATCGCAAAGAGCTCTGAAATAGAGAAGCAGAAATCTCCAGTTTTCATAAAGAGCAGCGTTTTTTATCAGCATACCGTCAAAGCCGAAAAATACGCTTTCAACGGAAAAGCTTTCCTCCGGAGCGGTTTCCCAGTTAAGCTCAAGGCCGAAAATCAGGTCGGCAATCTTTTCCGCATCTTCACCGGGAATGAATAGTCTTGAATAATCCTTCAGCGTTTCTCTCAGAGAGCTTCCGAAATCAAAATCAAGGCTGCTCCAGACGACTTTATTCACATCGTCACTGACACCTTCGGAATACGGTGTGCTGCCTCTGAGATACTGACGGGTCTTTATGTGAAGCAAGCGGTATTCCCTCGGCCTCGGGTTTACCGATTCCCTTGAAAGAGTTGCGGCCCAGGCGTAATGCCAGTCATCACGGTCAAAATGAACAGGAGTTTCGCACCTGACATTGTGAGTGATGTCGGGATACTGCTCAATGGGATATTCGAAAGGTATGCTGCGTCGAAGCTCATCAAGAGGCATGGCATGATTCGGCCCGAAAATCACGGCGGAAATCCCCTCAGGCTTTTCGTTCATCGCCTTTTTGAAATTTTCACCCCAGTCGGGAAATTCATGGGGCGCCTGCGCCGACGGAATAATTTCAAGACCCGGATGAATCTGCGAAACAGCTTTTACGATAACCTTGCAGCGGCGGATGAAATCCCCTGCCTGCATATTTCCCGGGTCGCCGCCGGGCAGAAAAAGATAAGTCAGCTTCGGCAGAGTTTTAAGCTGAGAAACAAGAAGCTCCGCCGTCTCCTCATCCGTCATATTCTTTGTCAGCGGATAGAAAACCGTCAGCTCCAGATCAAGCTCACGGCACAACTCCGAAATAATTACCGGAGCTTCTTCGGCACTCATTTTCATCAGGGAATTGCGTTCCTTGACGGCAAAGAAATTCCCCTCAATGGTGTTGGTTCCGAAAGCCATGAGTTCAATCATGTATTTCCTGTATTGTGCCGCATCCCAGGCATCAACCGTATTATTGCTCTCGGTGTAGCTCAGGTTATGACCTCTGACGGACATATCGGGTTTATATGTGCCGGAAACATCCTTTGTCAGCAAAAGCCGGCCGTCTTTAAGCTCACATTTTCGCAAAATAAGGAAAAATCCGTAAATAAGTCCTCTCAGTCTGTGGGCGCAAACGGTAACACCCCTGCCGTCAAGACAAAGGCTGTATTCCTCCGATTTGCTCTCACAAGTGAGCTTCAGCTCAATACATGGAAATTCCGTCTTTTCAGCGGAAACAGACGGTCTTTTGCCGCACCTTGCTTCAATTTCATCCGCAAGGATCTCCGCGGCTTTTATCTCGGTTTCGCTTTGAGCCGCAATATAAGCGGAAGATACATCAAACAGCATATACATCACTCCTGAGGCGGAAAGAATTTATTTATAAGCTCGGTTCTGTCATCGGATGAATAAAAGCCTCTGACCGCGAGCACATATTTTTCTTCGGGCAGCATAATAACTATCTGTCCGTTAGCTCCGGTTTTATAATAATTGTCGGGATAATCCTCCCTCTTTGCAATACCGTATCCGGCCTCAAGACTGAGCTTTATATATTCGGGCGAAAGCAGAGCTTTGCCGTTATAAACTCCGTTGTTGACCCAAAGCCAGCCGAGCCTTGCAAGATCTCTGTCGTTGCCGCAGAAGCCGGAGCCGCCCGTTGTATGGCCTTTTGGGCAGACCGACCATGAGCTTTCACGGAAATCAAGCTTCGCAAGCAGTTCACGGTGAACAAAAGAATACACATTCTCTCCGGTTATGCTTTCAACAGCCCGGCAGACAAGATAAAAGGCCGCATCGGTGTAATGATAATCCTTGTCCCTTTCACCCTCGATAGGCAGAGCGAGAATGTAGGGAAGCCAGTCCTTAATGCCTTCATCTTCTTTGCTGTCAATGTCAACATTACCGTTGATAAGTCCCGTTTTGTGGCGCAGGCAATCGTGAACGGTGACCTCTTTCCATTTCGGCTCGGCAGGCTCCGGACAGCCTTCAATCAGTTCGGTTATCGGCTTGTGAAGGTCAATAAGTCCCCTGTCCCAAAGCAGACCGACCGCAGCCCCGGAAACAAATTTCGATACAGAATACACATCGGTGCTCCATGGTGCGGGAACAATATCTTCCGACCTCTCCACACCGTCTGCTATCTCACTCACTCCGTAAATGTTATAGCCTTTTTCTCTTATATACGAACACATTTCGGTAATAATACTTTTCATAATCAAACTCCTTTTGCAATCGGTATTTTTATTATACCCTCCCGGTCAAAAAAATCAATATCAATATGTTTTCCGCTTCATTATCTCATTAACAATAAACATCTTCAATAAATTGTGCTGACAGCACAACATTTTCTTTTTTCAAAGCTGTATTATAAAATAGGAAGGGAGTGTTATTATGCTGTTAGCTTTACTGTTAATCATTGTACTTGAAGACATTGCCGGACTTGTCTGCGAAACCGTCAAAAATATTTTCAACGGAATTATAAACCTTTTTTCCGGCGGCTCTTCCCGGAAATCAAAAACCACACCTTATCCCCCGAATACGGTAAACAACTTCTGTGTATATTGCGGCAGCCCGGTAAATGATCCGGATGCCGTTTATTGCCGCTTCTGCGGAAGAAAAATAAAGTAATAAAAATAACAAAAACTCATAAAATTTCTGCATTTTACGGGTTATATTTTGGTGAATATTGTGGTATGATGTAGAAGATAGTGATCTTCTTACCACTAATTACAATATAGGATTGGGGTTTATTTATGACAAAGCTCAAAATAAGAAGTAATCCATACGAAAAAAAGACAGAATTCTTCAGATTTGATGAAACAGAAAATTCATGGAATCCGGTAAATCCAAACAGTAAACTGATTTGTAAAGAATATTCTGAAGGCTTTTTCCCGTTCAAAATCAAAGATATTATTGAAAAAATAATTGAAGAATACGATGACGGTGAAAATTTTATTACAATCGTTTTTGAAGGCACAGATGATGAATATAAAGAATTAACTTCTCTTTGCCTGTCTGATAAATACTCGCACATAATTAAAATCGAAAAATCTGCTTTATATATTGAAAATGCACGTAAAATTCTTCCCGATATAATTGAAATATTCAAAGAACTTAAGCCAACTATTAATGACAGTATTGACGAAAAGAATATCAGAAATGATGTAAAAAGATTTTCCGATGCGTCAAGTGATATAATACCCATATGTGTTATCGGAAACTATAGTGCAGGAAAATCCACTTTCATAAATGCTCTTATCGGATGTGAAATTCTTCCAAGCGGTGAAAATCCCGTAACAGCAAAAATATTTAAAATCATCCAATCCGAGAAGGAAAATTATGCAAAAATAACTGTTCAATACAATAATTCTCCGATTGAGATTATTTTTGATGAATGCAAGTGCGGTTTCAGCGTTAATCCGGAAAACAACAAACTGGTAAAATCAATATCCGATATTTTTGATTCTGTTAATTCAAATGTTTTTTATGCAAACATCAACAAAGCCCTTTGCAAAATCAATGAATTCAAAGCTGAATGTGAGGGAACAGACCCTATCGGAAATATGATTGAAATTAAAATACCGTTTCATTCGTATTTTTCAGAGAAAGTCAAAATGCCGTTTATGATATTTGATACTCCCGGTTCAAATTCCGCTTCAAACCTTAAACACCTTGAAGTACTGAGAGATGCAATGCATGGCATGTCAAACGGAATCCCTATTTTTGTTTCTGACAGTAAGCTTGATACCACAGATAACGAAAAACTTTTTAACGTAATTAAAGATATAAAAAATCTCGATAACCGTTTTACAATGATAATTGTAAATAAATCTGACCGTGCCAATCTTCCTTCAAAAGGATTTTCAAAAGATGATGAGAAAAAAATACTGCGTCAGTTCATACCTCAAAAACTATATTCCGGCGGTATATACTATACTTCTTCAGTTATGGGCCTCGGCTCTAAAACCGGGGGTGTATTTTCTGATGAATTTTGTGCCGAAGTATTTGAAGATGAAAAAGAAAAATACACTAATCCTGACGAAAAATTCTATAAGTCTCTTTACAAATACAATATCATGCCGGACCAAATCAAAGAAAAATGCATTGCTGAGGCTAAAGCCCAGCCAAATCTGATTTTTGCAAACAGCGGCCTTTTCAGCATTGAAAAAGATATAGTAACTTTTGCAGAAAAGTATTCCTCTTATGATAAATGCAAGCAGTCTCAGCATTTTCTGAATGAAATACTTGAAAAAACAAAAGCTCAAATCATAAAGAAAAAAGAAGAAGCAGAAGAAAGGAAATCCAATAGCATAGACCTATTCAAAAAACATAAAAAGGACTTGATCAACAAGCTTGATAACAATGGAAACAATTTCTTTGAAAGTGCAAAAAATGAATATATTCCTTTTATGACCGATGTTTATGCTTCATGTGAGTCAAAAACGGAAAAATCCGAATTAAAAAACAAACTTGAAAATATAACTGACAGGCTTAAATCGGAAAAAGGTTATGAGCAACTGAAAAATGACCTTTCGGCTTCTCGCAAAACCGTCATGAGTAACCTTCTTGATAATTCCAGGAATTCAATCAAGGATAAATTCAATAAAGAGTCTATAAAAGTTTTGAATAAGGAACTTAACGATAACAGGAAAGTTGCAAAAGAAGACAGCGAAGAATTAAAAGAAGTAAAAAAAGAAATTTCAGAACTTGCATCCGATGGGCTTCTCCAAGAAATTATTGCGCTTTACAGCAGCAAAACAGAAAGTGCCCAGACTGTAATAAATAATCTCTCAATACAATACTGGACTTCAAAGGCTGAGGAAGCAAAAAAACTATTGCTTGATATAGTGTCCGATTCAAGCGGAATCAATAACGACGAACTTGAAAAGCTTTCCAAAATCATACTTGAATATCCGGAACTTGTTCTTTTCTATAATAATGCAGAAGAAATATTTACGGTTGAAAACTTCAAAAAGCGAATCGTTTTCGGTGATGTCACAAAGCTTAAACTTGAAAAGCTTTCTGATACCTATAACAAGGATATAAAAGAATTTGTTGATAACATAAAATCAAAAGCATCCGATGATCATTCATCCGGTTTCCATTCATGGCTCGGAACTCTCCTTTCCTCACTCAAAGAAAATATTGTCTCGTATAATCAGATTCTCAGAGATGAACAATATTTAATTAAAAAACTGGTAGAAGAAATAGAAACATTAGAGCAAAAAGAACAGAGTCTTACAAATGGATCGGCAAAAATAGATAAAATGATAGCATGGAAACAATAACAAACGGAGGGATATTATGGGAGTAAAAACTCTTGTTAAAAAAGCCGGCGGTAAGGCTGCTGATAAAGTCGCCAAACTTGCCGTTCTCAGCCCGCAACAGCTTGAAAATATTAATGACCAGAGAAACAAATATCTGCTTGAAAAACCCGATCCCGCCGATGCGGAAGCAAAAGAACTGACGATGCGTCTGCTCGCAGCAAACAGTGTGGAAATTTTTGAAGCATATCTTCCTCAAATTAAAGACCTGTATGTGCCTGTTGAAAGAAACGCAGAATACGAAAAAGATTTCTCTCCCGCCTTCAATATCAGATACTTTAACATTACAAAATGGGTTACGGATAAAAAAGAAAACAGCCTTGAAAAGCTTGTCAATGTTTATGAAGTTCTTTCCAATGAATATTGTAATATTGCACTGATTTTTAACAGAAAATGTGAAAAAACAGATATTTATCTTGCTGTAACAAACACAGAAAACGCTCCCGATAACATTGATGTTGAAAACTATGCTCAAAGGCTTCGAGAAGCAATTAAAGGGAATTTTCCCGGCTCTGAAATCTCTGACAAAGCCCATAAAGGCAAATTATCTTTTCTGAGCGACGAAACTGCTTATTCAGTTGCCGTTGCTTCAAATATTCCGGCTGAAAAATCAGAAAAATTCATCAGCCAAACCATAGAAAAACTTCTTGACGGCATCGTTCCCGACGTGCTTGAAAGGGAATATACCATCATACTGATGGCCACCCCCGTTTTAGACGTTGAGGAACGCAAGCT